>NZ_CP136422.1:4252500-4552500 GCF_034355335.1 Blautia coccoides | reverse complement strand
GCACAGGCCAGTACATGGAGCTTATGAGCAAGATAAACGGGAAATAAAACAAAAGAGGTAAGTTATGGAAGAAACCATAGAAGGATATGTGGACCATATTATCTTCCGGAATGAGGACAATGGGTACACGGTTATGGTTGTGATCGCTGAGGAGGAAGAGCTGACCTGTGTAGGCAGCTTTCAATATTTAAGTGAAGGGGAAACCATCAAGGCCTATGGACATTACACAGAGCACCCGTCCTATGGCAGACAGTTCTCCGTCACTTCCTATGAGACCGTAGTGCCCCAGGATTCCGTGGCTATGGAACGCTATCTGGGTTCCGGTGCCATCAAAGGGATCGGAGCGGCTCTGGCTGCCAGGATCGTCAGACGTTTCAAGGATGATACTCTTCGGATCGTGGAAGAGGAACCGGAACGGCTGGCGGAGATAAAGGGAATCAGTGAAAAAAAGGCCAGGGAGATCGCCGCTCAGGTTTCTGAGAAGGCAGATATGCGAAAAGCTATGATGTTTCTCCAGCAATACGGGATATCCCTGTCACTGGGAGCAAAGATATTCAATCAATACGGGCATGAGATGTATGGCATACTGAGGGAGAATCCCTATAGGATGGCTGAGGATATTGACGGAGTGGGCTTTAAGATGGCAGATGAGATCGCGGCCAGGATCGGGATCCATACAGACTCTGACTACCGTATCCGAAGCGGTCTTTTATACATATTACTGCAGGCAACTGCAGAAGGGCATGTGTTCCTTCCACAGCGTATTCTGCTGGAACGGGCATCTGCCCTTTTGGGCGTTGCCGCCCCTTATATGGAAAAACATATTATGGATCTGGCTATAGACAGGAAGATCGTGGTAAAAGAGGTTGATCTTAGAAAAGGAGCACAACCTGAGCCGGTCATCTATGCCAGCCAGTATTACCAGCTTGAGCTGCATGTGGCTCAAATGCTGAAAGAGCTGGCACTGGAGGATACAGTGGATGAAAATAAAATGGAGCTGCAGCTTGCCCGGCTTGAAAAAAGCGGAAATGTCCAGTTGGACGAAAAGCAGCGCCAGGCAGTTACAGAAGCGGTAAAGAACGGTCTTCTGGTGATCACCGGAGGTCCCGGTACAGGAAAGACAACCACTATCAATGCGATTATCCGCTACTATGAGCTGGAAGGGCTGGACATCTGTCTTGCTGCCCCTACAGGAAGAGCAGCAAAGCGCATGACAGAGACTACAGGCTATGAGGCCAGGACCATCCACAGACTTCTGGAGCTGAGCGGAATGCCGGATGACTCTTCAGCCAGTATCCATTTTGAACGAAATGCCCAGAATCCGCTGGAAGCGGATGTTGTTATTATTGACGAGATGTCCATGGTGGACATTTTTCTTATGCACGCACTGCTCTCTGCCATTACGCCGGGAACCCGTCTGATCCTGGTGGGTGATGTGAACCAGCTTCCCAGTGTAGGGCCGGGAAGTGTACTCAAGGATATCATCCGATCTGAAAAATTTCCGGTGGTAGAGCTGGTTAAGATTTTTCGACAGGCTTCCCAGAGTGACATTGTGGTGAATGCCCACAAGATCAATAGGGGAGTACCCGTTGTCCTGGACAATAAAAGCATGGATTTTTTCTTTTTGAAACGATATGATGCCAATGTGATCATCAGCGTTGTCATCACTCTGATCCAAAAGAAGCTGCCAAAGTTCGTTGATGCAGCTCCTTATGATATCCAGGTCCTGACGCCTATGCGGAAAGGTCTTCTTGGTGTGGAGCGGTTGAACGGCATTCTTCAGCAGTATCTGAATCCCCCTTCCCCTGAAAAAAAGGAGAAGGAGCACGGCAGCGGCCTGTTCCGGGAGGGCGATAAAGTCATGCAGATCAAGAACAATTACCAGACTGAGTGGGAAGTCAGAGGAAAATACGGTATTCCTGTGGAAAAAGGTGTGGGTGTCTTTAACGGAGATACGGGAATCCTTCGGGAGATCAATACCTTTGCGGAGACTCTCACTGTAGAGTTTGACGAAGGCCGTTTTGTGGAGTATGCTTTTAAACAGTTGGATGAGCTGGAACTGGCCTATGCCATCACCATTCATAAATCACAGGGGAGTGAATATCCTGCAGTAGTGATACCGCTGCTGGGAGGCCCCAGGATGCTCATGAACAGGAATCTTCTCTACACGGCCGTGACCAGGGCGAGAAAGTGTGTGACACTGGTAGGAGATGAAAATACTTTTTGGGAAATGGAAAAAAACCAAATGGAACAAAGCCGTTATACCACTCTCGATCTTCGGATAAAGGAAAGCTTTTAATTTCCTTTGCCCTTGATATGGTCTATCCCAGGCGCTGTCCTGTCTGTCACGACATTGCAGCCCCCAGGGGCAGGACCATATGCCGGGAGTGTCTGGATCAATTAGTGCCCATTCATGGGCCGCGCTGTTTTAAGTGCTCCAAACCGCTGATGGGCAGTGAGGCGGAATACTGCCATGACTGCGCATCCAAAAAACATTCTTACGACCGTGGAATCAGTATTTTCTCCTACGGCTCAGTTCTTTCAAAATCCCTGTATCAGTTAAAATATCATCAAAGGCAGGAGTATGGCCATTTTTACGGCAGATACGCTGCAGCCTGTGCAGGGGAACAAATCCGCCTGTGGGGAGTTGAAGTGCTGATTCCGGTCCCTCTTCATCCAAAAAGAATGGAAAAAAGAGGATATAACCAGGCGGAAATCATTGCCCGGGAGATAGGCAGGATACTGCGGATACCGGTTGATACAAAAACAGTGATCAGAAAAATAAACACAAAGCCCCAGAAGGAACTGAACGATAAGGAACGAAGAATAAACCTGCGCAGCGCATTTGCTGTGACATTACCAAAGCTCCCCTGGAAAAAAATATTGATCATTGATGACATCTATACCACGGGAAGTACCGTGGACGGTGTAAGTCTTGCCCTGAAAGCTGCCGGTGCTGAACAGGTATATTTTTTAACCATAGCCATAGGGACAGGTTTCTGCTGATAAGGCTTGATTCGCCTGCTTTATCTATGCTATAATGCAAGTTGTATACATTGGATGGCATGTTCGGCGTGTCTTTGCACCATGCTGTTTTAGGTGTCATAAGACGGTACGTTTGTATAGCCCGGGATTTTGTGAAATGTATCTGATGGACTGTGCAGCATTATAGAATGCCGTATTTGAGGGATGCCATTTAGGAAATGCAGTAAGTGGCAGATTTGTTATGCCATAAATTGCAGACGACCTTTTGGGGCATAACTATATGAAACTGTGAGTAACTGTGAGTACATATTTTAAAGCAGTGTTTTCACAGGAAGTAGAGGAAGCTTATGTTAAACGAACAGAAAATCAAGAAAATGAGAAAATTAGCTGCTTACGAATCCGGTAAGGGCAGAGAAGATCTGTCGATCAGCAATTACTACAGAAGTGACTATATAGGCCTTGCACTGATCAAAAATTTTTTTATCACGACGATCGCCTATGCACTGCTGCTGGCTGTCTACTTTGGGTATAAGAGCGAATATATGATGGATAATCTGCATAAGATAGACCTGTTTTCTCTGGGACTTAAAATCATCGTCATATATATTGTGCTGCTGATAGCCTACAGCATTCTTACTTATATCTATTGTTCCGTAAAATACAGAAGTGCCCAGAAAGGCGTGGAGGAGTATTACAGAGAACTGGGACAGCTCAAAAAGATATATGACAGAGAAGAAAAGAGAGCCGGGAGACTGACCGGAAGGAGGAAAGGCGCATGACAGCGTTACTGATACTGAAACAGAAAATCAAAGAATTTTACGGGGAGCATGACACCTGGATTCTTCCGATCCTGAAGTTTATATTAGCATTTGGCCTTTTTAAGGGGATCAACACCTCATTGGGATTTATGGGCAAGCTTGACAATATTTTTGTAGTCCTGATCCTGGCCCTTATATGTTCGGTTATGCCTATCAATGCCATGACAATTCTGGGCTGCGTGCTGATTATCGGACATTGTTACGCAGTTGGTATCGAAGTTGCTGGTTTTGCCCTGCTTCTTATGATACTGCTGATGATATTATTTCTGCGGTTTACGTCAAAAGATAATGTGGCCCTTGTGATGACACCAGTGTCTTTTGTTTTTCATATACCGGCAGCCGTGCCCATTGGCTGCGGTCTTCTTCGAGGACCTGCAAGTGCGGTGCCTGCAGGCTGTGGTGTTATTTTGTATTATTTTATGCGTCTTGTTAAAGACAAGGCCGGCGTACTTCAGGGAAAAGAGACAGAAGCTATCCAGAAGCTTCAGATTTTACTGGACGGACTGGTGAAAAATCAGGAAATGTGGTTGGCCATTATCGCTTTTGCGGCAGTCACCCTGCTGGTATACCTTATCCGCCGTTCCTCCTTTGACTATTCCTGGAGGATCGCAGTGGTCACCGGCGCAGTGGTATATATTGTTTTGATGCTGTTCGGAAGTATGTTTATGAGCATCACCATGGAGATGGGCAGCGTTATCATTGCCGGTGTGGTTTCCGCAGTGATTGGCCTTGTCATTGAATTTTTCGTACTGGGTGTGGATTACTCCAGGAGCGAAGTGACCCAGTTTGAGGATGACGAATATGTATATTATGTGAAGGCAGTTCCGAAATCTCTGGTGTCACAGACTAGGAAAAGCGTGAAGAAATTCTCATCTAATAAGAAGTCGGATGACAGCGATATAGATGAATATGAGGACATAGAGGAAAAGCTGGAGCAGGATGCAGCGCCTGTGCAGCATGTTTCAGAGGAGGATTTTGACTTTGAAAAACAGTTGGAAGAATCGCTGAAAGACTTATAAAGACAATCCCATAAGGGAATTATACATAATAATTAAGGGGGTGGAGATATGGGGAATTTTACGACAATTTTAAAAGAGTATCTGGGTAAGATGACACTTCCTCATATAGCTTGGATTGATATAATAGAGATTCTGCTGATAGCTGTTTTTGTTTATCAGTTCATGCTTTGGGTAAGAAATACCCGGGCGTATTCTCTGCTGAAAGGAATTCTGATCGTCCTGGCGTTTATCTTCATCGCCTTCCTTTTAAAGATGAACACGATCCTTTGGTTAGTCTATAACGCGGGCGGTTATGCAATAACGGCCATACTTGTTATTTTTCAGCCGGAGCTTCGTAAAGCCCTGGAGGAGTTGGGACATAAAAAGATCGTGAGCAATATTCTTCCTTTTGATAACGGGAAAAAAGAAGACAGCGGAAGATTCAGTGACCGTACTTTAAATGAAATCGTACGTGCCAGCTTTGAAATGGGAGAGGTCAAGACAGGGGCCTTGATAGTGATCGAGAAAGAGACCGGATTAAATGAGTATGCAAGAACAGGCATTTATCTGGACTCTCTGGTGACAAGCCAGCTCCTGATCAATATTTTTGAGCACAACACGCCTCTGCATGACGGAGCTGTTATAATCAGAGGAGATCGTGTAGTTGCTGCTACTTGTTATCTGCCGCTTTCAGATAACATGGAACTGAATAAGAACCTGGGAACCAGACATCGCGCCGGTGTGGGGATCAGTGAGGTCAGTGATTCTCTGACTATCATCGTCTCAGAGGAAACCGGACGGGTATCTGTAGCCCAGCATGGCAGACTCATTGTAGGGGTGAACAGGGAGGAACTCAAAGCAATCTTGTTAAAGGAGCAGAATGCCAACGCAGAGAAACAGAAACGCAAAATATGGAAGGGATGGGTGAAGAATGAAGAAAAGTCTGATGAATAAATTTACCTTGAAAATCCTTTCTCTGCTGATAGCCATATTGATCTGGCTGCTGGTCATGAATATAGAGAATCCATCTATCACCCAGACATATACGGATATACCGGTTACTTTTGTCAATGAATCATATATAGAGAGCATGAATAATATCGCTCTTATGGTGGATGGAAAGGACTCTGTAAATGTCCGCATCCGGGCTGTAAGTGACACCATTAAAAAACTGAACAAAGAAAACATTACAGCCGTGGCTGATCTGACACAGATCATTGATATGGATTCTGATCCGATTATGGTGCCGGTTACGGTTACATGTGCGGGAGTCGATGATGAGAATATAGAGGTAACTCCTAAAAATATTCCGATCAAAATAGATGAACGAAAAAGTATTGACCGTATTATCAGTACGGAACTCATTGGAGAGTCAAAGCCCGACAATAATTACGAGGTTGGAAAGATAACTGCCAATCCGGAGAAGATCAATATTGTAGGACCAAAATCTATTATAGAAAAAATAGACAGTGTTACCGCACAGGTAAATGTGGACGGAATGGCAGCAAGCGGTGAGCGGGAGGCTACATTAAAAATTTATGATAGAAATCATGATGAACTGAGTGATAAGCAGATGTCCTATCTTAAATTTGATGTACCCAGCACTGTGATCCAGGTTCATGTAGAGTTGTGGAGGATGCTGAAGGATGTTACGATCGATGCATCTAATTCGTATGTGGGAAGTCCGCAAAACGGATACCAGGTCGATTCTGTGTTGGCCACACCAAGCGATATCAGTATAGTGGGATCAGAAGAGGCGCTGCAGAAATTTACTGTAAATGGGAACAAACTTACGATCCCTCAATCAGATGAGAGAGATATTACAGGTAAATCATCCGATTGTGAATTTTCAGTTGATCTGACAGAGCTTTTGCCAAAAGATATAAAACTTGCAACAGGAGTAAATGATACCGCTCTTTTAACGGTAAAAATACTTCCTCTGAACAGCAAAGAATATAATATTTCTACAAATGAAATGAAGATTGAAAATAGTCCGGCCAATATGAATGTGGTTATGGACAAAGTGGAAGTGATGGTTCGGGTTGAGGGAAAAGAGGAAGATCTGGATAAACTGGATAAGAGCCAAATACATCTCAGTATTGATCTGAAATCTTATACAGCGGCAGGAGAATACGAGGTACCAGTAAAAATTGAAGTACCAGATGGATATCAGGTGGTTGATGAAATCAAAGTGAAGGTTACTTTGGCAGATGCCAATTCAAATGTAGTATATCAGAGACCGGAATCATAAAATAGAAGCAGGGGAGTGATGAATCATGGTAAGTCAGAAAGTAAAAGTAAATAATTTAATAGGACTGCACCTGAGACCGGCAGGCCGCCTCTGCAGTGAGGCAATGCAGTTCAAATCACTGATCACTTTCAGTTATAACAATGTTACAGCAAATGCAAAGAGTGTTCTCAGTGTTCTTGGTGCCTGTGTCAAAGGCGGTGATGTGATCGAGCTGGTATGTGAAGGGGAAGACGAGGAAGAGGCATTAAAGCATTTGGTATATATTTTGGAAGAAGGTTTACAGGAATAAGTATTTCCTATGATCGATCCTGAGCAGAAAAATTCGGGGATGGAACAGTCAAGGCTGTTTCATCCCTCGATTTTTGCTCCTAGAGTGTGTTTGAAATTACTACCCTAATTTTTCGATCGCACAGGTACAAAAGCCTCAGCGCAGCCCCCTGCGCCTACGTTTTCCGCCTGTACTCTCGAAAAATTCTTCTCAGTGATAGTGCAGTTATTTCATTTACGATGTAGTAGCTGAGAAGATATTGAACCGTTGCTGTTTATTTGCAGCAGTTCAGTCTTATGTTATTTTACTTTAAGGAGAAAGCAATCATGCATAACAATATCAGAGAAGGTCTGAAAGACGGTATTCCCATAGCACTGGGATATTTTTCTGTCAGCTTTACATTTGGAATGCTGGCAGTGAACAGCGGTATGGCACCTCTCCACGCGGTGCTGATCTCCCTTTTTAATCTCACATCTGCCGGGCAGTTTGCCGGTTTGAATGTGATCCTGTCGGGTGCATCACTGTTGGAAATGGCATTGACCCAGCTTGTCATCAATATGAGGTATGCGCTTATGTCCCTTTCCTTATCCCAGAAGTTTGACAGCTGCGTGAAGACACGTCACAGGCTTTTGATCGCATATGGAAATACAGATGAAATATTTGCTGTTGCAAGTTCAAAAAGGGGAAGTGTAGGACAGTTCTACATGTATGGGTTAATTCTCCTTCCGGTTCTGGGATGGGTTGGAGGAACACTTACAGGGGCCATAGCTAGCACTGTAATGCCTGCCTATGTGCGCAGCGCCTTGGGTGTGGCCCTCTATGGCATGTTTATAGCAATCGTGGTTCCGCCGGCAAAAAAAGAGTCCACAGTGCGTACGGTTGTCTTTATTGCACTGGCATTGAGCAGCATGTTTTACTACCTTCCGGTGCTCAAACAGGTTTCCGGCGGATTTATGATCATTATCTGCACACTGCTTGCAGCCGGCATCGGAGCTGTGTTATTTCCCATTAAGGAGGATGAGGAGGCATGATCTATGCATATATTTTTGTCATGGCAGGAGTGACTTATCTGATCCGTATGCTGCCTTTGACACTGATCCAAAAAAAGATATCCAATGTATACATACGTTCCTTTTTATACTACGTGCCTTATGCATGCCTTACTGCTATGACCTTTCCCGCTATTTTATACGCAACGGCATCGCCTGTATCCGCTTTTGCAGGTTTGGCAGTGGCAATATTTTTTTCTATGAAAGAAAAAAGCCTTGTAACGGTGGCATGCTTTTCCTGTATTGGAGTATTTATTACAGAGAGGATTTTAGAATTATTGTAAGCAAAGTTCATGAGACTGTAAAAGAAATTTAATATTACATTTCTCCTGTCAGGTTGTAATAAACTGTAAAAAATGGTAAAATGGTAATATCTCTAGAGGGAGAGTATACCTGATTGATACAAACGTATCCAGGAGATAAATAAGAGCGTAAAGCTGGAAAGTAGAGGGAATTATATGAAGAAGCGTAGGATGAAGCTGTTGGCATTAATGCTTACGGCAGCGGTCACGATCACTTCTGTTCTTCCGGTAGGAGCAGCAGCTGCGGATGGCAGTGAAGCACCGAAGCAGGTTACAGAGCTTACGGATCCGCTGAATGAAGGGGGCGGAACAACGGATAATGATCTGGGGGATACAAGTATACCTACAAATGGGCAAAATGGTGAGGACCAGACCGGTGATACGTCAGGTGAAGTAAACCATGATGCAGAGGTTGCCCAGGATGACCATTGGACGTTAGAGCGGACAGAAGAAAAGATGATATTCAGATATTATGAATCCCTAGATGGATTTAAGGGATATCAGAAGAAATGGGAAGTGGATAAGCAGAGTGGTGTCTGGACGTATTATGAAGTCCAGGGAGACAACACGGAAGAAGTTAAGACACCAAATCCTTTTGCACAACTTGATTTAGGCGATAAGACAGTTGGTCTTTATGAGACCGTTGTTTATAATGATGATGAGTATGGGCCGACAACCCTGATTTATGCACTAGAAGCCGGTGAGAATGGGCTTACAGGTGTCGGCGGTTTTTGGTATTTGAATGAAGATGGTTCGTTCCAGTATTATACGTCAGAGGAAGATGCAGACGGTGATGCGGACGCGAAGCTGGCAGCAGGTCTCCAGACTCCTAAAAGTGTCATGGAGGGGCTGAATGTTATCAAAGGTGATGATGGTGTTGACTATACATACTGGCTGGATGCAGAGGGTATGCCGTTAAAGAACACCTGGAAGATTGATACAGCAGATGATGGAAGCAGAACATTCTATTATTTTGGTGAAGACGGAAGTAGACTGACAGAAGGTATGCCAACAGGACTTCAAAATATTGAAGGCGTCAATTACTGGATCGGCGAAGATGGCAATCCCGAGACTGCTGTGTGGAAAGAGCAGGACGGCAAATATTATTATTTTGATGACAATGGTGTGCAGACACAGGGCAAAACAGGTCTTCAGAAAATAAACGGCAGTAATTACTGGATGAATGAAGACGGAAGCTATGCCAAATCCAAATGGATAGCAGACGGTAAGAAGTTTTACTATTTTGGTGCGGATGGAAAACAGACAGCCAAAACCGGACTGCAGACCATCAATGGTAAGAAGTATTACGTGAATAAAGATGGCACGGTTAAGAAAAATACATCTGTTGTTGTAAAAGGGGTAAGGTATTTCTTTGACAAAGATGGTAAATGTACCAAATCTTATAAAGTTTATCCGGAAGGATGGAAGCAGAATACGACCGGATGGTGGTACCAGAAAGAAGACGGAAGCTGGCCGGCAAACTGCTGGTATACAGTAAAAGGACAGAAATATTACTTTGACGGCAACGGATATATGAAAACTGGCTGGCTTGCACTGGGAAATAACTGGTACTATTTGAATGACAACGGGGTTATGGCTCAGGGTTGGGCAAAGATAAACGGAACCTGGTATTATCTGACACCGGGAAGCGGTGTGATGAAGACCGGTTGGTATAAAGTTGGCAGTACCTGGTATTACAGTAACGGCAGTGGGGCTATGCAGACAGGCTGGTTATTGCTGGGCAATACATGGTATTATCTGACTGGAAGCGGAGCTATGGCACAAGGCTGGGCATTGGTAAACGGAACCTGGTACTATTTAGCACCGGGAAGCGGAGCAATGCAGGTTGGCTGGTTGAATCAGAAAGGAACCTGGTATTATCTGAACGGAAGCGGAGCAATGCAGACAGGTTGGCTCATGACTGGCGGAACCTGGTATTATCTGAACGGAAATGGAGCTATGGCACAGGGATGGTTGTCTCTGGGCGGAACCTGGTATTATCTGACACCAGGTAACGGAGGCATGAAGACCGGTTGGTACTTGGTAGGTGGAGAGTGGTATTATTCTTATGGGAACGGAGCTATGGCCCGAAATGCTTGGATCGATACTTACTATTATGTGGGCAGTAGCGGAGCCATGCTGAAAGATACTACAATTGGCGGCTATTATGTTGATAAAAATGGACGTTGGATACCAGGTTATGGTACAGTAAATGTAAATACCATTGGAAATTGGGAAAAGAGCGGATCCACATACTATTTTAAGAAGAGCAACGGTACTTATGCTAAGAATGAATATGTAGCTTGGAATGGAAATTGGTATTATCTCGATGGAAATGGTGTCATGTTAACTGGATGGCATTACATCAGGGGTTATAAAATGTACTTTACAGGAAGCGGAGCTTTACAGCAGGATGTAAGTGGAATGGTAGGCGGACCTTACAGACTTCGTGTGAATCGTACAAAATGTCAGATAACTGTTCTGGCAAAGGATGGTAGTAATGGATGGACTATACCAGTTAAGTCAATTACCTGTTCTGTAGGTAATCCAATTACGCTGACTCCTGCGGGGACCTTCTATATTGGTGATCAGGATAGATGGCATATCTTAATGGGACCTTCCTGGGGACAGTGGACATCACATGTAGTGAATGGTATATTCATTCACTCTGTAGCTGGTTCTTCCCAGAGCCAGTACAATCTTGCCGCTGCAGATTATAATATGCTGGGGCAGCCTGCATCTCATGGTTGTATTCGTGTATGTGTGCGAGATGCTAAATGGATTTATGACAACACTGGCAGAGGCACCATGGTTACGATCGGCGATGGATATTATGAACCATTCGATAAACCAGCTACCATTAAACTGCCATATGGAGTAAACTTGAAAGATCCAACAGATATTTGGTAAAATATTTAAAATAAAACTGTCCGGCTGTACTCGAAATTGGTACAGCCGGACAGTTTTTTTATGAATTTTTAAATTACTAAAGTGGATATTCCGGCATATGGTTTTGATATAAGACTTCTTCGCCTTCAGGAGTAGTAATAGATATATGCTCAAAAATATAATTTGTCATGTAATCTGCTTCCGTCCGTGATTTAGCAGTAATATAATATCGGACTGCATAGGGATTTACACCATGGGGAATGATCCGTTCTCCCTTTTTATAGAATAACCAGGAATCCATAATACCTTTCATGGATGAAAGCTTTACAGCGGCATCTTGATTATCCACCATTAAGCCATTTTTTCCGTGAAAATATAGTACAGCACTTGTTTTATCGAAAAAAGGTGAATGGAGTTTTAAGGTTCTCCGCAGAGCTGATTCATTGTAAAGATAATCTAGGAGCAGGTTTTCTACTTTCAGGCCACAGCAATAATCTACCAGTTCATGTTCATAACCAAAGAATCTTCCGGCAACCTCGCAGACGGATATGGGGGCTCCGGGAGACCAGAAAAACTGCATAGAAAGAACTCCGCTTGTCTGTCCTGTAAAGTTGGCAACCCGCTGTAGAATATCCTTTGCCTCTGCATAGACATTGTGGATAAGTTTGGAAGGATATACGTTTCGAGTGCTGATGGGAATGTCATTGGTACATACAGGGGTTTTTTCCCTATCTGCAATACTGATGACATATACCTTTCCGTCCAGGACCCAGCTCATCATATTAAATTCGTAACCATCGTTATATTCCTCCACAAGGATTTCTTTTACCTCGGAAGTAGCGCAGACAAAATCAAAGTGTTTTTTTATTTCTTCTACAGAATACAGAACAAGAACGCCGCGGGAACCATACTTGTCCAACGGCTTAACAACAACCGGGAATTCCATATCATCCAATTCCGAATCTGAAAAACCAATACCCAGCCGTTTATATTTTGCAGTTGGGATTTTGAGCTTTTCAAACATTTGTTTCATAACATCCTTATTTCTGTAATAATCCAGTTTTTCAGGAGAAAAATAGCATTTCAGGCCAGCTTTGTTTGCTATTTTTACCATACATTCAAAAAGATAGTCAGAAAAGGAAGTAATGATGCCGTCTACTCTCTCGAGCTGACATATAGATACTATACGATCAGTATCCCCAACGTCAATATCGTAGGATTTGTCAGCAAATGTTTTTCCGATACTGTTCGGATATCCATCACAGACAATGGTGTAAATGCCTCTGGATTTTGCAGTTTGTATTAATTGTACAAACTCTCTTAATGAGCCCAATATTAACAATCTTTGCTTTATCATATGTTATTCTGGCCTTTCATTATTAGTTTCAGAACCTGTAGAATGTGTTCCATATGTTTCTTGTTGTATCTCTGATCACAGGGAAGGGGAAGAATATTGGCTGCATAGTCATACTCAAGGGTATTTCCGGGCATTTGATTAATGACATTACTCCAGTATGTTGGTACAAAAATTTTCTCTGCTGCCAGTTTTTTTCGGATATTTATGCCGTTTGGACAATAAAAAGGATAAACGAAAGGACCATCTGGATGCAATAAAGAAAGCGAATTGTATTGATTTAAGGCAGAGGCAAGTACTGCATAATTCTCAGTGCGTTTTTTACGCACGGCAGAGTAATCAATCCCTTTCAGTAGATTTTCTGTCAGGTGTGACATTCTTTTTATTGGCTCCTCATAATAATGACGAGCATTTTCCAGCATATCGTTATAATAATCTGAAGCTGAATGCTCGTAACGCCCGAGAATATGTCCCATTCTGGAGGAGGAAAAATCTATCGGATATTCAGACAGTAGATCCTTTGGTACATTGCCAAGAAAGAGGTATGCACCATCCGGCAGTCCGAAAAATTTTCTGCAGGAATAAAGTACCGGGATATCTGGCAGAGGCTTTTGGAAAAAAGCGTGTGTATTATCCAGGAGGATGTTCCTGTATCGTCTTTTATAGCTCAAAAGCTGCTGTTCGGAGATTTGTCCGTAATAGTTTACAACATAGATATATTCTCCATCGTTTAATTCGCTAATGGGAAGAATCGGTTCAAATTCTGTATTAATGTGGTACCATTCCAATGTTATAGGTATATCTGAACATATGGAAATTACAGAATCACAAAGAAAATAGGGCAGCCACAGTTTTTTGACTTTAAGATAATCCAGTGCAAATAAGAGTGCCGTTCTTCCAAGATTTAATTTTAACAGTTCAGGATAATATTCTTCTCCTGTAAAATTCTCCAATTCCAAATAACCGCCGATTTCATTCATATATAAATATCCTTTGTTTTATATTATAACTCCTTTTTTCTGATGACATAATTGGGCATTTTTTTTGCTTCATTCAGTATATTCATTAAATATTGCCCGATGATACCAATAGCTAATAATATTATTCCATTATATGCCAAGATAAGAAGGACTAGAGTTGTCCATCCCTCTACCGATACCCCATAGATAAAATAGCGTATGAGATAGAAAAGGCCGAGTATAATACTGACTAGAAAACTAAATATACCTAAATCCCTGACCAGAAGCAATGGTATGGCCGAGTTGGAAGTGATATCGTAAATTAAATCCTTTGCAAGTCTGCGGAAGGTGTAATTGCTTTTTCCTACTTTACGTGGATCATGATGTACAGGAACATTTATAATGCGGTTACTGCTCTGAACCAATAAATTTCCAATTTGCGGAAGGTGAGTGTTGGTATTTAGAATTGCTTCCACAATAAATCTTCGCATAAGCCGAAAGCTGGTGATTTCCAGATTGGGGTCTTTATTCAACATTTTAGATGTTGCGTAGACAGAAATTCGGGTTCCCAGTCTTCTTATAAAGTTATGCTTACGGTTCTCATATTTGGCAATGATCACATCCACATCATCATGTTCTTTGATTGCAGCAGCCATTTTTGGTATTTCTTCCGGACGGTGCTGCAGATCATCATCCATAGTGATAATAAAATCACCTTTGGCAAAAGAAAAACCACACAAAAGCGCTGGATGCTGACCGAAATTTTTGGCCATTTGGATGATCTTAACCCGGTTATCCTTCCTGTGAAGTTTTTCCATTACGACATAGGAATTATCCCGGGAACTATCATCAACCAATATTAATTCAAATTCTTCCTGCATGGTATTTTCAAAAACATCCTTTAATCTGGCATAAAGTTCTTCCAAAGTGTTTTCTGAATTATAAACAGGAACAACGACAGAATATAAACTCATTTTTTTACCTCCGGGGTTGTTTTTCAACCGCCGCGACTATTATAACATTTTACAACAAGGGTTTCAATAGACTTGTTTCCCGGGACGAAGGATGTTATACTATAAAAAGCTGTACAAAAGCAGAAAATGTACAGTTGGATAAATTACAGAAAGAAGGGAAGTAGATGGCTGTTTCGAAAAAGAGAAGGGTACAGGATTATATTCTTTTACATATCAGTATTATGATTTTTTCTTTCACCCCTGTTTTTACTAAAATGGCGTCCATGGAATTCAATAAGAACGGGATTTGGGGAATCAGATTATATTTTTTCTTTTTCCTAATGCTTTTTGACTGTTTTATCTATGCGTTGGCTTGGCAGAAAATCATTCAAAGATTTGAGCTCAGTGTTGCTTATGCCAATAAGAGTGTGTATCTGATATGGTCACAAATCTGGGCGGTCATTATTTTTCACGAAGTTCTGACCATAAAAAATATAATTGGACTTTTTATTGTATTATTAGGAGTATTGGTGGTGCAAAAATATGAATAAATATATGATTATCCTGTTTATTGGAACTTTTTTTACGGCATTTTCACAACTTCTTTTGAAGCAGAGTGCAAATAAGGAATACAGCCATCCCATATTTGAATATTTGAATTGGCATGTGATCACGGCATATGGTATATTTGGAGGGGTACTGCTGTTAAATACTTATGCGTTTACTCATGTGGACATGAAGTATGGGTCCGTGATTGATACGTTTAGTTATGTTTTTGTTATGCTGCTGTCATATTTTATTTTAAAGGAAAAATTTACTAGGGGAAAAATAATAGGGAATCTGATCATTATCACAGGTATTTTCGTTTATACCCTGGGATAGAGCATGGATATGAGGAAGGGAATTACAGAGTCTTATGATTCTGCAATTCCCTTTTTAGATCAAGGAATGTCAGGTGAAATATTTAAAAATAGTCTCCACGATATATTCCTTATCTTTTAAATTCAAATGATAGTACATGGGAAGTCTCACCAAACGTTCGCTTTCCTTAGTAGTATACTTATCCTCTCTAAAAAAACGACCGTATTTTAAGCCGGCAGGAGCAGAGTGGAGAGGGATATAATGAAATACACTTAAAATACCATGTTCTTTCAAAAAAGAAATAAACTTCGTTCGTTCTTCCAAATTCCGTAATTTTATGTAATACATATGCGCATTATGCTGACACTCCTCCGGTACATAAGGCTGTTCCAGATAACCTTTATCTGCCAAAGGCTTAAGGGCATTATTATAGAATTCATAACTTGCCATACGGTCATCCTGTATCTGTGATGCCATTTCGAGCTGTGCCCATAGATACGCGGCATTCATATCACTGGGAAGATAGGACGAACCATAATCCTGCCAGGTGTACTTATCAATCTGTCCCCGGAAAAATTTACTTCTGTCTGTTCCTTTTTCCCTGAGAATCTCAGCTTTTTCCTGATAAGCTGTATCTTGAAAAAGAAGTGCACCGCCTTCACCCATACTAAGATTCTTAGTCTCATGAAAACTTAAGCATCCAAAATGACCAATTGTACCAAGGCTTTTTCCTCTATAATAAGAAGCAAAGCCCTGTGCGGCGTCTTCAACTACTTTTAAATCATGACGTTTTGCAATATCCATGATAGTGTCCATTTCACACGAAACACCGGCATAATGAACCGGTACAATTACTCTGGTACGTGATGTGATGGCATCTTCAATAAGTGTTTCATCTATATTCATGGTATCAGGTCTGATATCTACAAATACAAGAGAAGCCCCTCTTTGAACAAAGGCGTCTGCTGTTGAAACAAAAGTATAGGATGGGAGAATCACCTCATCTCCAGGCTTGATGTCTGTCAAAACAGCAGCCATTTCCAGGGCATGTGTACAGGATGTGGTTAGAAAAACCTGGTTTACATCAAAATGTTCTTTCATCCAGTTGCTGCATTTGTGGGTGAAGGTACCATCACCACATATCTTGCGATTAGTTACAGCTTCTTTTATATAGTCCATTTCTTTGCCTACGTAAGGCGGAATATTAAAATCAATCATAAGGAACTCCTTTATAAAAACATACTCCGGGTTGAATTAATGAAAAACATTATTATTGTAGCATAATATAAAAAAAAAAGGAAATAATAAACTGGGAATCCATTGATTTCTTAAGAGTATTCATGTATAATATTTAATACTTAGTTAATAAATGTAATAACTTTGCAAGAAATACTAAAAGAAGAGGAGTAGACAATGAAGAAATTAGGGAAAAGACTTCTAACCTATGTACTTGTACTGGCTATGCTTATGAGTTTGTATACGCCAGCTTACGGTGCTCAGGTGAGTGGGGAGGACACAGCGGCATATGATGCTCAGACAAGTGGAGAGACCGATTCAACGGTGTCTGATCCTCAGATGAGCCAGGAGAATGATACGCCGGCATCTGATACTCAGACAACGAAGGAAACAGATACATCTGCGGACAACATTCAAACGAGTGGGGAAACAGATACAGAGGCTGCAGAAGATGCGGCACCAAGTTCCGATGGGGAGGCGTCGGAGCAGGAAGAAAATCAAATAGGTGCCTTGCCGCTGAATTACATTCTGACTCAGGAGGATGATGAACATCAGTCAGTAATTGTAGAACTGGGAGATACAGAGACAACACTTTTAGAAAATGCAGTTCTTACTTATCAGGATGGTGAAGGGGAAATACATACAGCCCAGGCTGAAGAGGTAGTAGAAAATGTGGCAGCATTTCTTCTCGAACTGCCTGCTGCTGGACAGGAAAGAACGTTTGATTCTGTGAAGGTATCTGTTGCTGGCCAGGAATATGAGACTTTACTGAGTCAGCAGGAGGAGATGGAGCAGGTTGCCATGAGCAGTGAGGAAGCTGCCCAGGCTGTTGCTGAAATTAAAAACGAAGAGGCCGGTCTTGATTCACAGACTGCAGAACAGGTTAAAAGCGCAGTGCTGTCTGCAGATGAGAATGGTATATCAGCAGAAGCGATAAAGGAGTCACTCACAGAGAATAATCAACTGGCAGAAAACACTGCGAATGGTATTCAGGCATTTGCTCTGGGAGAAGAAGCAGACGCACCCACGACATTTGCTGTGGAGCCAAAGAAGAAAGATGATTATATTGTTGTACTGGATCCAGGGCATGGAACCATAGATACAAATGGGTATGACAGTGGAGCTGACCATACCTTTAGCGATGGCACAAAATTCGTGGAAGCAGACATAACCATGAAGATCGCTAATTATTTAAAACAAGAGCTTGCAAAATATCCTCAGATTACAGTTTATATGACTCACGATACTGTAGGTGCAAATAAAGCGATTAAAATGACATTAAACGAGAGGGTTGCTTTTGCTGCCAATAAGCATGCGGATTTACTTGTGAGTCTTCATTTGAATTCTTTTGATAAAGAAACAGCCCACGGTGCAGAAGTACTGGTACCAAAAACAGGAAGATATAACACAGAGGTAGCAGAGAATGCACAGAAGGCTGCAAATAATATTTTAAAAAGACTGACTTCTCTGGGACTTTATGACAGGGGGCTTGTAGAAAAAGATTCCAGCGATTATCATTATCCGGATGGAAGTACGGCAGATTATTATGCAATTGTAAGAGAAGGGTTGAAAGCTTCTATACCTTCGATTATTGTAGAACATGCTTTTTTGAGTGGGAAAGACGATAAAAAGTATTTGAATAGCGAAGCGGCTATAAAAAATCTGGCAAAAGCGGACGCATATGGTATCGCGCAGTATTTTGGTATCGAGACTGGGGGAGAGACTTATGAACCGGTTCCTGAGCCAAAAGGAGAATGGAAAAAATCAGGAAATTCCTGGTATTATTATATCGGTACAGTTAAACAGACCGGCTGGCAGAAAATAGATAATTCCTGGTACTATTTTAATGCCAAGGGCGTTATGCTGACAGGCTGGCAGTTGATTGGGAACTGCTGGTATTACATGAATTCTTCCGGTGTTATGCAGACCGGCTGGCAGAAAATAGGGGGAAGCTGGTATTATCTCAATACATCAGGAAGTATGCAGACCGGCTGGCAGAAAATTGGAGGTAAATTGTACTATCTTCAGGGAAATGGAGCCATGTTGGAAGGCGGCTGGCATATGTTGGGCAGCTATTGGTATTATATGTCCGGCAACGGAGCCGCATTGACCGGATGGCAGAACTTAGGCGGGCGATGGTATTATATGGATAAAAACGCCCGAATGAAGACCGGATGGTATAAAGTTGATAAAAAGTGGTATTACAGCGATGGAAGCGGGGCTATGCAGACCGGCTGGCTGTATTGTTATAACACATGGTATTATCTGAATGGAAACGGAGCCATGGCAGAAGGTTGGATTTCCATAGGAGGTACCTGGTACTATATGCAGCCCGGGAATGGAGCCATGAAGACCGGTTGGCAGAAGATAGACGGTAAGTGGTATTTCCTCAATCCAAATGGGGCAATGCGTACCGGCGGATGGTTTAATCAGGGGTATGTATGGTATTATCTGAATGGAAACGGCTCCATGGCAGAAGGGTGGATTCGTCTTGGAAATACTTGGTATTATATGCAGCCGAACAGTGGGCACATGCGTACCGGCTGGTACCAGGTAGATAAAAAATGGTATTACAGTGATGGAAGTGGAGCTATGCAGACCGGTTGGCTGAAACCGGGAAATACTTGGTATTATTTGACCGGAAACGGAGCCATGGCAGAGGGCTGGACTTTTATCAATGGTAGTTGGTATTATCTGACGCCCGGGAATGGAGCGATGAAGACCGGTTGGTTTCAAGTAAATAAAGTTTGGTATTATTGTAATGGAAGCGGAGCCATGCAGACCGGCTGGCTACAGCTGGGAAATATCTGGTATTATTTGAACAGCAGTGGAGCTATGCTGACGGGATGGCACACACTCGGAGGAAAAGAGTATTACTTCAACAATTCTGGCGCATGGGTTCCAGATAAAAAAAAAGATAATACTCAGAACTTATATGCCATAGAAGGAAAGAGTTCTGTTACAGTTGACCAAATGGTTAGATATTATAAGAAATCAGGCTGTACATATCCGTCTGCTGCGTTGAAAAAGGGCGGCGCAGCAGATATTAAAGCTTTTTCTAAAATCGTTTTAGAGGAAGCAAATGCAGAAGGAATAAAGGCAGAAGTAGTATTTACCCAAGCTATGAAAGAGACCGGCTGGCTGCAGTACGGAGGAGATGTAAAGATTGAGCAGTTCAATTTTGCAGGTTTGGGGGCTATCGGTAACGGAGCAGCCGGAAATTCTTTTAAGGATGTCCGCACTGGTATACGAGCACAAGTTCAGCATTTAAAAGCGTATGCTTCTGATAAAGCATTAAAGAATGCATGTGTGGATGAAAGGTTTCAGTATGTAACAAGAAAATCGGCATTATATGTGGAATGGCTGGGAATCCCTGATAATCCTACAGGGGCAGGATGGGCAGCGGCAGAAAACTATGGCAAAAATTTGGTTGAGATGATTACGAAGTTAAAAAGTTTGTAATTAAAAGGTATTCAGAAAGCAAAGCCTATATCAAAAAGTGTGTAATGTTTTAAAGGGTGTGTATCACGGTTCAAGAAGAATCCGTGATACACACCCTTTTTTGTTTTGACAATGTATTTAGCGGCGTTGACCTGTCCAGGCACCACTGCTATCTACATAATATCCATCAGGTGTCCAGGTGTTTGCATACATAACTCCATTGGAAGGATTTAAATAGTACCATAAATTATTAACCTTCTGCCAGCCTGTAGTCATAGCACCCATACCATTTAAATAAAACCACTTATTACCATCTGCCAGCCATCCCGTGGCCATAGATCCATTACTGTACAAGTAATATTTGGTACTGCCCTGTTTCAGCCATCCGGTCTGCATAATACCTGAGGAATCAGAATAATACCAGGTATTGTTTACTTTGAACCATCCTCTGGCAACAGCACCGCTGTCTGTGAAATAATACCATTTATTCCCCAGCGCAGCCCATCCAGTAGCCATAGCACCACTGCCATACATATAATACTTAGTATTACCCTGTTTCAGCCATCCGGTCTGCATAATACCTGAGGAATCAGAATAATACCAGGTATTGTTTACTTTGAACCATCCTCTGGCAACGGCACCGCTGTCTGTGAAATAATACCATTTATTTCCGAGTGCAGCCCATCCGGTAGCCATGGCACCATTACCATATAGATAATATTTAGTATTGCCCTGTTTCAGCCATCCGGTCTGCATGACACCTGCAGAATTAGAATAATACCAGATATTATTTATTTTATACCATCCAACCGCTGCGTCACCATTGCTGTTAAAGTAATACCATTTATTACCGGTGTATACCCATCCGGTAGCCATAGCACCGTTTCCGGCCAGATAGTATTTGCTTTGCCCTATAGTGTGAAGGCCCGTCAGCATTTCACCTGAAGAATTAGAGTAATACCAAACTCCTTTAACTTTGTACCATCCTGTAAGCATAGCTCCTGAATCATCCAGATAATACCATTTATTGCCGACGAAGATCCATCCGGTCATCATAGCACCGCTGCCGGAGGTGTAATAATATCTGCCGTTTGATTTAATCCATCCGGTCTGCATTTTACCGGCTGAATTAGAATAGTACCAGATATTTCCTACCGTATACCACCCAGTGTTTGCGCCGTATTCGGTGAAATAGTACCAACTACCACTGAGTTTTACCCATCCGGTAGCCATAGCACCGCTGCCAGTAAAATAATATTTTTTGCCATTGATTGTCTGCAGGCCTGTCAGCATTTTTCCTGAAGCATCAGAGTAATACCAAATCCCGTTTACTTTATACCAGCCAATACACATGACACCGTCACCGTTAAAATAATACCATGTATTGCCCTGCTTCAACCAGCCAGTTGTTCTGTACCCAGAAGCGTTGAAATAGTACCATTCTCCGTGAATCTGCAGCCAACAGCTCGTGGGATATGTGCCATTACCAAATTGATACCACCATCCGGTTGAATTGTGCTGCCAGTTTCCATCTTTAAAATTTGGAATCCATTTTCCGGAGGAGTCATAATAATAGCCGTTTACATATTGATCCTCAGCCATGGCTCCTGTCGATGCATCAAAATAGTAAAAATATTTTCCCAATTGCTTTCGTCCGGTCTGCATCACTCCGTTGGAATCCATGTAATACCATTTTCCATTTACTTTCTGCCAGCCTGTTGTCATAAAACCATTGGTATCTGTGTAATACCATTTACCATTAACGAGAGTCCAGCCTACAGCCATAGTACCATCATCTTTTAAGTAAGACCATTGACCGGATGCATTTTGTACCCATTTATTAGAGGAAGCATTGTATGAGTTTTCAAAATAATACCAGTCACCTTTGGAGTCTTTTTTCCATCCCTTTATATTCTTGGGAAAGCCATCATAGTAGTATATGTGCCTATAAGGTGATGAACCCTCGGCAGAAGCAACAAATTCTTTACCTTTTGGAACATTATTGCTAAGACTTTTGTCCAGGTTGATAACAATCGCTTTAATGTATGGTGCATACCATGCAGTTGGATAAAGGGCAGTTCCTGATTTTCCTAGTTTGAGAAGCGAATCCAGAGTACCTATGCCATTGTCAACACTGGAGTTAGATACATAATTATATTTGCCTGTCATAACTGCAATGTCTGGACTCAGCGTCTTCAGATAATTATAGGTATTGGAACCATAAAAGCCATGGTGACCCAGTTTTAATACATTTACATGACCAAGGCGCTTGGCAAGCGCAGTTTCTGCTCCGATATAGTTGTTAATATCCCCGGCCAGAAAAGCAGTTTTTTTAGTGGTCATGGAAGTGACTTTTACACCAAGGCTGAAATAGTTGGCATCCGGCTGAGGCCGCTTGACTCCATAATTCATGATTTCAAGTTTCATACCATTTTTGCCGCCTAACATAAAAACAGGTGTAGAGACAGAACCTACGGTTTGACCATCAAAAATACCGCTTTGTGCAGGGGCTGCATAAATATCACTATAAGCGTTGTTAGGATCATCCGGATGGTTAGGGTCCACTTGATCACTGGAAGGAACATCTTCAACGGTCATATTATCAGAAGTACCTTCATCTGATGGAGTGATAGGCTCATCTGTAGTGCCGCTTTCTTCCTGATAGAGGCTGAACAGCTGTAAAGTATCTTCAGGAAGTGTGGGCATTTCTTCGGGAGAGGGCAAATCCTCTGCACTGCAAATGAAATCAAAAGGATTTTCTTCCCCTGCAGGGGAAAAAGTATACCCGTCAGCCTTTGGAGTTATCTCGTATGTAAAAGGTGTTTTTGTATCATCATACTTTCTAATACCTGTAAAGGAATATGTCCATACCCCTTCTTTGCCGGGAACCGCTTGGGCTTCCACTGTGACTTCATCGGGAAGTTGTGTTTCTGCATCAGCAGTTACATAAGATAAGGTCACCGCTATATGAGCAGGTAAGATGGTTTCACTGTCTGTGCCACTGTTCTGTTCCGGTGGATTGGTTCCTTGCAGTGCAGAGTCTGTGTCCTCTGTTGCTGAATTTATTTCCGGAGTTTCTGTGTTGGCAGTCTGTGATGCAGCTTCCATGTCTTTGGGGTCAGCATCTGTGTTTTCCGTTTCTGGGTTTATGTCTTGAGAACCGGTACCTGCATCCTGCGTTCCTTTGTCAATTTTTTGATCTGCAGCGTCCGTGTCCTGCGGTTCCGTGACGGTGTCTTGTGGTGCAGTGGTTGTATCCTGTGACGATGTGGCTTCATCCTGGGCTGGGGGCAGAGTTTCATCTGTGGCTGCAGGAGGAGCAGTATCACTGTCGTCTGTGTCTGTACTGTCACCAGATTCCGGAGGGACATCTGTATCTTTGTTAAATATAATACTTCCGCTTACAGTTACGGTCTCAGGATAAAGAGGCGCATTTGGGCTAAAAGACTGAATTAAAGTAGCGCCAGTGTCCTGTGCAGCTTTCACCATGCGGTCGTAAACATACAGATTATCCCATAAACGTGTGCTATCCGTTACATCATTGTCAGAATAAGCCTCAATGTAAACACGTTTTGGATGAAATGCGTAAATGATTTCGTCTGCTGATCCGATATGATCACTATGAGGATGTGTGCCTATGTAGAATTCAAAATTATCCTTAGTGACACCTACTGTCTGCAGATAGGCAATCACATCCTGTTCGAATCCATTTCCTTTTGTAATCCCCGGACGGCTTGGATAATGTGGATTACTTCCGTTAGGATAATCATTATCTTCTCCGGAATCCACCATACCGAATTTGCCATTACATTCCAACAGAATGGCATCCGTGTTGTCAGATAAAGTCAGAAAATGAATTTTGCAGGAATTATTGGCCGCCCATACAGTTCTTGAATGAACCGTCGGAACCAGATCGGCAGTTATCAGCACAAAAAAAACCAGTAAAAAACATGTAACTTTTTTAAATCTCCCCTTCATAAATATTACCCCTTCCGTTTATTTACCTCTCTGAAATGCGAATGAGAGGTTCTTTTCTATTATATCAAGCAGTCAGTGTAACGACTAGCCCAAAATAAAAATTTTCTTTAATTGCCTTTTCGTAATTTTTTAGCCCGATATTTCATAAAGCAGGGTATTAACATATTTATAATGTAATAACGGACCTTTGGAACAGGTTTCATGATCAAATTGAATAGTCTCCAACATACAAAATATACCCTCCATCCCTCTTCATAAGGAGTATCTTTCCAATCTGTCATTCCGAGATATTTTTCATAATATTTTTTGTATTTATGTGTATTTCCCGCTCTCCATGGGCGTTCTTCTCCCAAATAATGTATTATAACAGGGTTATGGACACAGTTCTCAAATTCCTCTTTAGAAAAATACTTTAGGGGACTTACCAGATTGGAGAGAAACTTATATGGATATTGATAAAAAATATTACAGAAGTTGTATTTAGGCATTACTGATAATATTTCATTTTTTAAAGCGCCATTAATAGCATCCTGGTCATTGGCAAATAAGTTTCCGTTATGTTCTCTGTAATACTGTATTATTTTTTTATCAGACTCATTTTTTCGCCACTTATCCAAATCTACCAGTAAAACTCCGGCATTATGATAAAAATAGTCTTTTAATCCAAGCGCCTCTTTGCGTTTATGGTCTACTGTGGGTTCTATACTCATTCCCAGAGTTTTGCCTTTTAAATCCATATGCCACAATTCTTCCAGGCTGGAGATAACTATTGTATCTCCGTCTAAATATAAAATCCTTTTGACATTTTCAGGTAATATACGTCCCATGATCAAACGGGCTAAAACAATTGGATTCCAGCCGGATGTATCGATTTCAAAATCGAAATATTTTTTTATATCTGATATTTCAATAAAAGTAATGCTGCGGTTATACTTTTTTGTCAAGCGTGTTAATTTGTTTTTGTTTTCTGAAGAAATGCCAAAAGACATAATATAAAAGAAAATTTGTCCCTCTTTTGAATTGTTTTCACAGATGGATGCAATTCCTGCTCCTAACTGAGGTACAAAATTATTGTTAATGGTATATAAAAAATTCACTACTGACTCCTTTCATCCAAGTACGCATACAGCGGTATTTTGTATTGTAAAACAATTATAGCATATTTGTAAGAGGCATGGGACAGTAAAATTTTCTTTATAAATTAAGAATTGATTCTTATGAATAAACAAGGTATAATTATTTTATTTGAAATTGAATGGTATTGGAGATAAATATGAAAAAATATGATTATGTTATTGTAGGCAGCGGTCTTTTCGCCGGTGTATTTGCAAAAAGCGCAGTTGAACACAATAAAAAGTGCCTTGTTATTGAAAAAAGATATACTATTGGGGGAAATCTGTATTGTGAAGAGGTAGAAGGCGTTCAGGTCCATAAGTATGGAGCTCATATTTTTCATACAAGCAACCGTAGGGTGTGGGATTTTGTGAACAATCTTGTAGAGTTTAATCGGTTTACGAATTCGCCTATTGCCAATTATCATGGGGAAATTTATAATTTACCCTTTAATATGAATACGTTTAATAAAATGTGGGGCGTGATTACGCCAGCAGAGGCACGGAAAATCATTGAATCCCAGAGGACAGCAGTAACAGAGACACCAAGGAATCTGGAGGAGCAGGCTATAAGTCTGGTGGGGTATGATATATATGAAAAGTTAATTAAAGGGTATACGGAAAAGCAGTGGGGAAAGAAGTGCTGTGAACTGCCTTCTTTCATTATTAATAGGATTCCTGTAAGATATACTTACGATAATAATTATTTTAATGATTTATACCAGGGGATTCCCGTGGGGGGCTACAATACGCTGATTCAAAAATTGTTTTCAGGGTGTGACATAGAAACAGGTATTGACTTTAACAAAAACAGAGAAAAATATCGTGAAATGGGAGAAAAGTTGCTATATACAGGTACTATTGATTCTTATTATGATTATATATACGGAGACCTGGAATATAGAAGTCTGCGGTTTGAGACAGAGATTTTGGAACAGGATGATTATCAGGGGGTAGCTGTTGTTAATTATACGGATAGCGAGACACCCTTTACAAGGATTATAGAACATAAGCATTTTGAAAACAGCAGGTCAGACAAGACAGTGATTACTAGAGAATATCCTGCAGTTTGGGAGAAAGACAAGGAACCTTATTATCCTGTTAATAACAGCAGAAATCAAAAATTGTATAAAATGTACACAGAAATTGCAGCAAAGGAAAGTAATACAATTTTTGGAGGTAGATTAGCAGAGTATAAATATTACGATATGGACAAAGTAATAGAGGCAGCATTTCGTCTTGCTGACAAAGAATTTGCGTGTCAGTAAAAGAGTAGATTATTTATGGAGAAAGGATGGCATGGTGGAGCACACCATATTTCACTACATTTATGGAAAATAAGACATATGATGAGAAAAATCTTCGGAGACTGCAGTTGGTGGAATTAGAGATCCTGAAAGATTTTATAGCTCTTTGTGAAAAGCATAAGTTACCTTATTTCGCAACAGGTGGGACAGCTATAGGCGCTCTCCGCCATCAGGGATTCATTCCATGGGATGATGATATTGATGTATGCATGCTTAGAAAAGATTATGATAAATTTATGAAAATAGCGCCTGAGGAAATGGGAGATAAATATATTTTCATGTCAACAGATACGGAAAAAAGATATCCTCTCATGTTTGGCAAAATGGTAAAAAAAGGGACAAGATTTATTGAAGATGCTTATCAGCAGGGAAATTATCCTCTGGGAATCTATATTGATATTTTTCCTTATGACAGAACATCTGAGGATGAAAAGTTAAGAAAAAAGCACCAGAAAAAGACATGGTTTTGGGCAAGGCTTCAGGTACTGACTTTGATTCCAAACCCTAATCTTCCACCGGATGTTACTGGATGGAAGAAGAAAGCAGCAGAATGGGGATGCAAGATCCTGCATGTTTTGTTTAAGCTTTTTCATATAACAACACAGATGTGCACTAATAAATATTTGAAATGGGCTACACACTGCGAGGATGATTCTGATCTATATATTGATTATTCCTACATAACCGGCGAAAACTTGATGATCCGTACAAGGGATTCTTTTCCTACAGTGAATTATCAGTTTGAGGACACTGAGGTGGCATTAGTTAAGGACTTTGATGCATTTCTCAGACCAGAATACGGAGACTACATGCAAATGCCGCCGGAAGATGAGAGGCATAACCACTACGCCTCATTTATAGATTTTGGAGATGGAGAAACCGGCAATTGAAAAAAAACATGAGAAATGATTATAATGGCGGAAAAAAATTATCTATGAAACAGAGTATACTCTGGAATTCCTGGGGAAGTATGTTCTACTTAGGATGTCAGTGGCTTTTGACTATTCTGGTGGTGAGAATTTCGGGAGTAGATAATGCGGGACTTCTCTCCTTGGCCATGTCAGTGAGCAATATATGGTATAGCTTAGCTGTATATGGTATGAGAAATTTTCAGGTTTCCGATACAAATGAAAAATATTCAAACGGTTTATATATTTCAAGCAGAATTTTTACAGGAAGTGCTGCTTTGTTTGGATGCATAATTTATACATTGGTTTTATCTTATAGTCCTGAACAGAAGTTATGTATTATTATTTATTTTGTATATAAACTATCAGAAGCTCTCTTTGATGTGTTTGCCGGAATATATCAAAAAATGTGGCGCCTTGACTATGTGGGCAAATCTTTTACTATCAGAGGTGTCCTGACTTTAGGCACTTTTTCAGCAGCTTTATTCTTGTCCGGAAATCTTGTTATAACGCTTTTAATAATGACGGTCTGTTGTCTGTTGTCTGTATGCCTGTATGATATTCATTTTGCAGGAAAGATAACCAATATACGTATTTGCTGGGATAAAAAGAAAATAAAAGAATTATTGATTGAATGCTTTCCATTAGTAGTGTATACTATGTTGTCAACAGCCATCGGTACAATTCCAAGATTATTCATAGAGAGATATTTGGGTAACTATAAACTGGGGATATATGGTTCAGTGGCAACGCCGACTTTAATTATACAAATGGGTGCCACCTATATTTTTAATCCTTTTGTTACACTTTTTGCAGAGAGATATCATCAGAAGAATAAAAAAGGATTTTTAAACGCCTTATTTCTATGCTCCGCTTCTGTGGCAGGATTGGCTGTGGCAGGTGTCATAGGCGGAAAATTATTGGGGAAATGGGGACTGGGACTGCTGTTGGGTGAGGAAGTGGCTGCCCATTCAGACTTGTTGATCCCGTTGATCCTATGTACAGTGCTTACAGCCTTTGCTTGGCTTCTCTGCGGTGTTCTGACAGCGATCAGAGATTTTAAAGGGCTTGTCGCCGGGAATGCTGCTGCAGTAGCGGTCAGCTATTTTTCTTCAGTGATCATGGTAAAGAGGTATGACATGCAGGGCGGGAGTGTGGCTCTGGCTCTTGCAACGATTGTTGAAATTATCTTTTTGGCACTATGTCTGGCAAGATGTGTCCATGAAAATTTTGCTGTTAAAGGACAGGTGGAAGATTGAAATAGAAATAAAAAACGGAGCGGTTGAAAAATGGAAGGAAATAAAAAGAGAGAGCACATTTTTGCCATTTGTGCTTATAAAGAAAGCCCATATCTGGAAGAATGTATACTGTCATTAGAAAAACAGACCAGGAAAAGCAGTATTATCATGGTTACATCAACACCAAATAAATACATAGAGGAATTGAGCCGGAAATATGAGATACCTCTTTTTATAAACCATGGAGAACACGGAATCACACAGGACTGGAATTTTGCCTATCAATGTGCGAATGCCAGATATGTTACCATTGCTCATCAGGACGATGTCTATCTTCCGGATTATTGGCAGAAGAGTTACGAATATCTCAGACGGGCGAAAAGGCCGCTGATTGTTTTTGGAGATTATGGAGAATTGCGGAAGGATCAGCCTATACTGAACAACCGGCTGCTAAAAATGAAACGCCTTATGTTAATGCCATTGAAGATCAAAGTGTTTTGGAGTTCAAAATTCGTAAGGCGAAGGATTTTGTCTTTTGGCTGCCCTATTTGCTGTCCCAGTGTTACCTTTGCGAAGGAGCATTTGCAGGAACCTATTTTTAAGGCAGGTTTTCGCAGTGCAGAGGACTGGGAAGCATGGGAAAAGCTTTCAAAAGAAAAGGGTAGTTTTGTATATGTAAATAAAATTTTAATGTATCATAGAATTCACGAGGGTTCTGAAACCAGTATTATTCTTGGAGATGATGCAAGAAAAAGAGAAGATTTCATTATGTTTAGAAAATTTTGGCCAAAACCAATTGCCAGAATTCTTGTAAAGCTGTACAGCTCAAGTGAGAAATCTAATAAATTATGATGAATCAGATAATATAAAAGGAAAACTTATGAAGAAATTAATCATTATACCTGCTTACAATGAAGAGTCATGCATAGAGAAGACCGTAGAGAATATTCAAAAATTTGCACCATCATTTGATTATATAGTTATAAATGACTGTTCCAGAGATAAGACGAAAGAGATATGTGAAAAAAAACAATTTCATTTTATCAATCTTTCTGTGAATCTGGGAATAGGAGGTGCGGTCCAGACTGGTTATATGTATGCTCTTGAGAATCATTATGATGTGGCTGTGCAGGTAGACGGCGACGGACAGCATGATGCTGCTTTTTTGAATGAGATGGCAGTGTTTATGGAAAAGCATCAGGCCAACATGGTGATTGGCTCCAGATTTATTGAGAAAAAAGGTTTTCAGTCATCCGGACTCAGAAGGATGGGAATCAAGTTTTTTACCGGGCTTATAAAAGTTCTGACCGGAAAGACTATTACAGATCCCACATCGGGACTTCGTATGGTAGACAGAGAAATCATTAAGATGTTTGCCGAAAATTATCCAAAGGATTATCCGGAGCCGGAAACAGTGGTGTCTGTTATCCGAAAAAATATGAAAGTTAAGGAAATTCCTGTTGTTATGAAGGAGAGACAGGGAGGGGTATCCTCTATTTCTCCTAAAAAATCAGTGTACTATATGATTAAGGTAAGCCTTGCAATTATTATAGAATGTCTTCGATAGAGGTGAAGTATGAATATAAGAACACAAATTATAGTTGCGGTTGTTGTGCTGGCTGCGTTTTTTTATCTGATTGGAAAGATAAGAAAGAATAAGCTGGAATTAAAATATGCATTGTCCTGGATCATTATGGGAGTCCTGATTTTGCTGTTGGACATTTTTCCGGGGATTATTGCAAAATTGGCTGAAATCTGTGGGATTGGAATTCCTATTAATATGATTTTTTTTCTTGGGTTCTGTTTTTTACTGGCATTGACATTTACTTTGAGTGTACTGGTATCCGGTTTATCTCAAAAGACTAAGGTATTAACGCAGAGAATTGGTATATTGGAAGAAATCCTGCGCAGAGAAGGGAACAGTCAAACCGCCGCAGAAGAGAAAGAATTGCATAAAGAAAAGGATGTATTGGAAAATGATAAAGAGTGTTAGGGTGAAATTGAATTGGTGGAAAAGACTGCTAATTATTATGATCAGTGCAGTATTGGCTGGTTTTATTATAGAGGGGATACTTCAGTTCTATGAGACAACAAAAAGTGATATACCCCAAAGAATCAGCCTTCAGGATATACAGGTAAAGAATGGAGATAAAGAAGAAAATCTCTATATCATGAAGAAAGGCGGAGAAATTAAAATTGATGTTTCCGGAATGTATATAAATAAATTCCAGTATTACTATGCGGCGGAAAATAATTTTGAAGCTGATATTATCATAGAAACTAAAAATTTATATGGCAATTGGGAAACACAGAGAATTAAGGATCCCTGCCGCAGTAATTTGAACAATTCGTTTGTCAATATTAAAAATAATGTGAAATCCATCACTATAAAACTTCCGCCAGATGTAGTTGTGGGGGATTTTACAGCCAATAACGCCAAGGATTCTAATGGCTACAGGATTTTATATATCTGTGCTTTTGTTGGGCTTTTGCTGTTTCTTCTTCTGTTCAAAAAAGAGATAGGGAAGCGCGTAGAGCTTGGCTTTCTTATGATATCTATGACAATAGGGATGCTTTTTATAGCAATTCAGCCACCCCAGTTTACAAGCTGGGATGAGCATATTCATTTTTATCATGTATTTGATTTCTTTGATGGAGATCACGTGGAATGGAACCAAGCGGAGTATTATGCTTATATTAACCCGGAATCCAAGGAAAAAGTGCCTTTTACCACTAAGGAAGAAAAGGCTCTTCAGATTCAGTATTTCAATGAACATACACAGGACAGTGGTTATTCTTATGAAAAGAGCAGCTTCACCGTCAGCAGATTGGGGTATCTGCACATGGCTATTGTAGTTGCAGCCGGGAACTTTATTGGCCTTCCTTTTTATGTGGTGTATTTGTTGGGGAAAATCGCTAATCTTGTGTTATACTGTATTCTCTTGTTTTTTGCCATAAAAACTATACCAATAGCAAAGAATTTATTGGCGGTTCTGGCTTTGATGCCTACACCTATGGTCCTAGCAACGGCATATTCTTATGATGTTGCTTTGATAGGGTTCTTGTCATTGGGAATTGCACTGCTTGTCAGAGAATTTTATTATCCGGAGAAAAAATTACACAAGGCTATGTTTGTCTGTATACCTCTGTGCTTTTTATATGGTAGCTGCCCTAAAGCTATTTATGTTCCTTTGATGCTTATTGCATTGTTTTTGCCGCTTAAAAAATTTAAGAGTAAAAAACAGTGTTGGATATGGAAATCAATAATTATTATAACCTGCATCCTGCTGATGCTGACTTTCCTGATACCTACAGCAGGCAATACAATGGCTTCAGATTTAAGAGGAGGGGATACAGATGTAGGACGTCAGCTTCAGATGGTGCTTGGGCACCCCTGGGCATATATACAGATTTTGTTTGAAAATATCAGCAGAACCTTTAATGATTATATGATGGGTATTCAAAGTCTTTCAACAATGGCTTATGAAGGCGTTTTTGATTTCTATATGCTGGTTACAGTTCTTGTGTTTGGAGTGGCGTTAACAGAGCCAAGAAAAACCATGAACGGGATAACTAAAAGGTCTATGAATATATTCAAAGTATGTACACTGCCCCTTTCTGCCGGTGTGTTGGTTCTTATATGGACTGCGTTGTATCTGGCGTTTACGGAAGTGGGGGAGGTAGTGATCAAAGGCGTACAGGGAAGATATTATATTCCGCTGCTGCTTCCGCTGTTTTTGGTTTTTTATACAGATAAGATTTATACAAAATGGAAAGAGGAGAACTACAACCTGGTTATGTATTTGATAGTTCTTCTTATACTGCATCTGGCTCTGTATTCCAGATTTCTGATTCCTTACTGCAGCTAGTATTCTCTGCTTTCGGATTAAAGATTGAAAAGCGGATTTCTTCTAAATTATTGAAATTCCGTTTATAAGATGGTATAGTATACAAGGTCAGGAGGAAGTTTTTGTGAGAAATATAAGCTGTTTACCAATAATTTTACCGGGCATGTATGCAGAAAAATAAAATCATACAGCAGTATCCAAAGGATACTGCTGGTTTGCGTATAAGGAGATTTTTCTAAAAATGATAAAATTAAAAAAAAGTTGTCCCTTTTTGTTTGGTCTGGTATCGTTAGTATTGTGTATGAGTATGATGACAGTAACTGCTGCCGGAGCAGTCAATAACGGAATGGTTTATGCTATTGAATCTAATAATATACAGGGATGGCCTCCAGGTCCGGAAGTGGCATGTGAGACGGCAGTATTGCTGGAGGCAGACAATGGTAACGTTCTTTACAGCAAGGGCGGAGATGAACTCCGGTATCCTGCCAGCATTACGAAAATAATGACCGCATTACTGGCTATTGAAAATTTGCAGCTTGAAACGCAGCTGACTTTTTCGGAAAACAGTGTGGCCTCCGAACAGGTGGCTGGCAGCAGTACCATTCATATGCAGGTTGGAGAAGTGATCACTGTAGAGGATTGTCTGTACGGACTGATGATCCAGTCCGCCAATGAGGTTGCGATTCAGTTAGCAGAACAGGTATCGGGAACAGAAGCAGCATTTGCGGAGCTTATGAATCAAAGAGCCGCGGCTATAGGATGTAAGAACACACATTTTGTCAATGCCAGCGGGCTGCCGGATGAAAATCATTACACAACAGCTTACGATATGGCACTGATCTGTAGAGAGGCTTTAAAAAATGAAACTTTTCGCAAAGTCATCCAAACGGAAAATTATGTGATCCCACCTACAAATATGTCTGCAGCTGCCAGGGAACTTCATACGCACCATCCTTTACTGGCTTCCGAATCCGCAGAACATTATGAAGGATGCTTGGGAGGAAAATCAGGCAGTACAGAGGCGGCGGGGAAGACATTGGTAACAGCGGCAGAGAGGAATGGAGTTACCCTTGTTGCGGTTGTGATGAAAGGGGCGGATATGGGACCTAATTGTCTGGATACCACTAACCTTTTGAACTATGGATTTGATAATTTTAAAAAAATTGAATTAAATAAAGGCTTTGTTTTAGTCCCTTCCAATGTGACAATGGAACAATTGCAGTGTGAAGAAAGTGTACAGCAAGATGGAAGTGTTCTGTTAAATTACAGCTATTCTGGTCAGCCTGTGGGAAATGCATATAAGGAAGAAGAAAAACCACAGGAAAAAATCAATGAAAAGACACCTGTAGAAAAAGATACAGAAGGAATAATGGGAGAAAATGATAAAGAGCAGAAAAAGGACGATAAGAACATGTCGTTTTCTCTTATGGATGCCCTTGTGATCTTGATGGCAGTTCTGGTCATAGTTCTTATTATTCTTATGGCACTGCTGGTTAAAAAAGACCGCAGAAAGAAGAAAAGAAGAAAAAAATAAAAAGTTTATAATTAAAATAAAAATAAAAGCGAGGATAAAATTATGGGAAAAATTACAGTAGAAACATGTGAAATTGAAGGCTTAAAAGTGATTACTCCAGCAGTTTTTGGTGATGAGCGCGGATATTTTATGGAGACATATAATTATAATGATTATAAAGCTGCAGGGATTGATATGGAATTTGTTCAGGATAATCAGTCCAGCTCTAAAAAGGGAGTATTGAGAGGCCTTCATTTTCAGATCCATTATCCACAGGATAAGTTAGTGCGTGTAGTGAGTGGAGAAGTATTTGATGTAGCTGTTGATATGCGTCCGGGTTCTAAAACATTTGGAAAATGGTTTGGTGTGGTTTTGTCAGCAGAAAATAAAAAACAGTTTTTTATACCAAAAAACTTTGCTCATGGTTTTGTAGTTCTTTCCGAACATGCGGAATTTGCTTATAAATGTACAGATTTCTATCATCCTAATGATGAAGGCGGATTAAAATGGAATGACCCGGATATAGGGATCGAATGGCCTCTGCCTCAGGGGATGACAGAAGAAGAATTGACCATTTCTGATAAAGACCACAAATGGAGTGGAATAAAAGAGTATATAGAAAGCAAATAAACAGGAGCAGAATATGAAAGAAAAAATATTAGGATTACCGCTGGAGCTGTATCATAATAAAGGCCTGATTTTATCTTTGTCTAAAAATGATTTTAAGACAAAGTATGCCGGTTCTTATCTCGGAATTGTATGGGCGTTTATTCAGCCGGTTGTTACAATTATGGTATACTGGTTTGTATTTACCGTAGGTTTGAAAGCCGGAGATATGGCAGAATATCCGTTTGTACTTTATCTGATTTCGGGTATTGTTCCTTGGTTTTTTTTCCAGGATGCGTTGAATGGCGGAACGAATGCATTGATGGAGTACAATTATCTGGTTAAGAAAGTGGTTTTTAAAATCAGCATACTTCCCATAGTCAAAGTCTTTTCTGCATTGTTTGTGCATGTGTTTTTTGTGGCATTTGCCCTTGTCATATGTTCCTTGAACGGGTATACACCCACACTTTATACTCTGCAGATTGTTTATTATACAGGCTGTACTTTTGTATTTGCGTTAGCGCTTGTGTATGCAACCAGTGCTATCGTGGTTTTTTTCAGAGATTTAACACAAATTATCAATATTATTCTTCAGGTGGGTGTGTGGATGACACCTATCATGTGGGACTTAAATATGCTGAGTGGGCATCCTATGTTGATGAAAGCGTTTAAGCTGAATCCTATGTATTATATTGTATCCGGCTACAGAGACTCTATATTAGGGCATACATGGCTTACAGCCCATTGGAAATGGGGCATCTATTTTTGGGTTTTAACAATTATCATATTTGTTTTTGGTTCTGTAATATTTAAACGTCTGAAACCACATTTTGCAGATGTATTGTAAGGAGAAATTGCATGTCAGATAATATCATAGCAGTGGAACATCTTAGTAAGATGTATAAATTATATGACAAACCTATGGATAGACTTAAAGAATCTTTGGGATTGTCAAGGAAAAAGAAATATAAAGAACATTATGCTTTGCATGATGTTTCCTTCCAGGTAAGTAAAGGGGAAACGGTTGGAATCATTGGTACAAACGGATCCGGGAAATCCACAATTCTAAAAATCATTACAGGCGTATTGAATCCTACACAGGGCTCTGTAACAGTAAATGGCAGAATCTCTGCCCTCTTGGAGTTAGGCGCCGGGTTCAATATGGAATATTCCGGGCTTGAAAATGTTTATTTGAACGGCACGATGATTGGGTTTTCCAGGGAAGAGATTGATGCCAAGTTGGAGGATATTCTGAATTTTGCGGATATTGGTGATTTTATTCATCAGCCGGTGAAGACGTATTCCAGTGGTATGTTTGTAAGGCTTGCTTTTGCGGTTGCCATTAATATTGAACCTGAGATTCTTATAGTGGATGAGGCACTATCTGTAGGAGATGTGTTCTTTCAGGCAAAATGCTATAGAAAATTTGAAGAATTTAAAAAAATGGGCCGAACAATACTTTTCGTGAGTCATGATTTGGGAAGCATCAGCAAATATTGTGACAGAGTAGTTCTTTTAAACAAAGGGAAAAAAGTAGCGGAAGGTAAACCGAAAGAAATGGTGGACCTGTATAAAAAGATTCTGGTGGGACAGGATGTAACCGTTATAGAAGAAATAAAGGAGGAAACCCATAAGTTACTGCAGGAAGAGGAGAGAAGCTATGAACATGACGGCGAAATATGGAAAAAATATATGCTTATTAATCCGGATCTGCAGAGTTATGGAGATGGAAGGGCAGAGATTATAGACTTTGGTATATTTGATGAGGAAGGCAAGATTACTAATACAGTATATAAAATGCAGGATTTTACGCTTCGCATGAAGATAAAATTCAATAAAAAGATTTTAAATCCTATTTTTGCTTTCAGCCTCAAGGATCTCAAAGGAACTGAACTGACAGGTACCAATACAGTCATTGAGAAGACAGAAACCGGAACTCTTTCGCAGGGAGAAGTGGTTGAGATTTCATTTACCCAGAAGATGAGGCTGCAGGGAGGACAATATTTGCTGCAGCTGGGATGTACAGGTTTTGAGGGAAATGATGATTTCGTTGTATACCATCGTTTATATGATATTTGTTGTATTCAGGTCATTGCTGATAAGACGACAGTAGGCTATTTTGATATGGATACCCGGGTAAACTATGCAAAAGGAGCAGTTCATGAATAGTAGTGAAGAAAACATTAAATTTTCAGTTTTAATTCCTGTTTACAATGTGGAAATACACTGGCTTCAGAGGGCAATCGAATCTGTGGTAAATCAGTTGTATGGAAACTGGGAATTATGTCTTGTGGACGATTGTTCTACGGATCACAGGGTGAGAGAGTATTTAACTGGTATCCGTGACAAGAGAATAAAGGTAAAGCTTCTTGATGAGAATGGCGGAATTTCAGTGGCCACTAATGCGGCAGCGTCTCTTGCAGATGGGGATTATCTGATTTTGATGGATAATGATGATGAAATTGCAGAAGATGCACTTCTGGAGTTTTCTGCTGCTATCAAAAAAACAGGAGCCGATATTCTATATAGTGATCAGGATATTATTGACGCAGAAGGAAATCACAGAGATCCTTTCTGCAAACCGGATTGGTCACCGGAATTACTGCTCAGTCAGATGTATATAGGCCATCTGCTTGGCTTCAGACGGAGTCTTTTTGAAAAGACAGGAGGATTTCGTTCAGAATTCAATGGGAGCCAGGATTATGATTTGATGCTCCGTATGTCGGAAATTACAGATAATATTGTGCATATACCAAAAATTTTATATTCTTGGAGAGCTATTCCGTCCTCAACGGCAAATAACCCGGAGTCTAAGCCATATGCACAGGTTGTGGGATTGAATGCTATACAGGAGCATTTGGATCGTGTCTATGGGAAAGAAGCAGCCAAAGCGTATGAGACAGAGAATTATTTTGTCTATGATGTGAGGTACTGTTTGAAGGACCATCCTCTGGTATCTGTAATTATTCCTACAAAGGATAATGCTCCTTTGCTGGAAAAAGCGGTACAGAGTATTCTGCGGTTTACCAAGTATGACAAATATGAGATTATCATATTGGATAATAACTCAGAAGAAGCAGAGACCTTTGCATACTTTAAAGATATTACTGAAAAAAATTCAAATGTTCGTGTGCTAACAGCTGCATTTGAATTCAATTGGTCAAAACTGAATAATTTTGGAATGAAGCATGCAGATGGAGACATCTACATATTCCTGAATAATGATGTGGAAATCAGCAGCAGTGAATGGATGTACCGGTTAGTGGAGAAAGTCGTCCAGCCGAACATAGGTGTGGCCGGTGCTCTTTTACTGTATGAAGATAATACCATTCAGCATGCAGGCGTAATAGCAGGAATGGGAGGCTGGGGAGATCATGTCTATAAGGGAATGCCTCCTGTTCATTATGGCTCTCCTTTTGTGTCTCCTATGGTTACCAGAAATGTTACTGCAGTTACAGGTGCATGTATGGCAGTGTCTAAGAAAACCATTGAAAAGATTGGCCCTTTTGATGAGCAGTTTTTAATATGCGGAAGTGATGTTGAGCTGTGTATAAGAGCAGAGCAAAAAGGCTATCGGAATGTGTATGATCCCTATGTAAGGCTATATCATTTTGAGTCTAAAACCAGAGATTCCTATATTCCTGAGGTGGATTTTGAAATGTCTCGGAAGATGTATGCTCCTTATTTAGCAGAAGGTGATCCCTATTATAACAAACAGCTTGATTTGTATAGCTGTGTTCCTAAAATGAAAGCAGAGACAGAAGAAATAAGTGTGGAAAAGAAGATAGTGGATGAATATCTCCATGGGGATTACGAGGCAGGTGTTTTTAACAGCCAGGAAATAGATACACATATAGCGGAGATAAATCCTTATATATTCAGACCGTCTGCGAACAAGAACAAAAGAATTAACATTCTTCTGCCCTCTATTAATCCGGAACATGTTTTTGGCGGTATCTCCACTGCACTTAAATTTTTTGAGAGGCTGGCGGAGAGTACAGGATTTGAAAAAAGAATAGTTTTGGTAGATGCAGTACCTTCATCAGAGGCTATACAGGCATATGAAAAAAAATATACATTTGTCAAATGGGAGGAAGACAGCCAGGCAAAAGCCCAGATTGTTCCGTATAGTGAACGGAACGGGTGGACACTTCCTGTATCTGAAAATGATTATTTTATGTTCACTGGCTGGTGGACTGCACACTGCGCACAGGAAGCCTATGAAGAATATGAAATGAAATATGGAATTAAGCCCAGGCCATTTATTAATTTTATTCAGGATTATGAGCCGGGATTTTATGCCTGGTCCACTAGATATCTTCTGGCAGATGCAACTTATAAACACCCATATCCTCAGATTGCAGTCTTTAATACAAAATTACTGCAGGATTATTTTCACTGGCAGGGATATAAATTTTATAAGGAGTTTTCTTTTGATCCGGTGTTAAATACAGTGTTGAAAGAGAAACTGTATGCGGCGAACACCAGTATGAAAAAGAAGAAACAGATTCTGGTATACGGACGTCCCGGAACCGAAAGGAATGCTTTTAAGCTAATAGTTGCTGCGCTGCGCAAGTGGATCGGAATCCAGGAAAATGCAGAAGAGTGGAATGTTATATCTGCAGGAGAAATGCATCCAAAGGTATATCTGGGAAAAGGAAAATATTTAAATTCTGCCGGGAAATTAACCTTGGATGAATATGCGCAGGTTCTGCAGGAATCTTATGCAGGCATATCTCTTATGGCATCACCGCATCCAAGTTATCCGCCATTGGAGATGTCAGTTTTTGGCATTAAAGTCATTACGAATACATTTGCAAATAAAGATTTAAAAGATTTTAATCAATTTATAGTATCTTTAAATAATATCAGTCCCAACCATATTGCAAAAAAACTGAACGAAATCTGCAACGATTACCGCATTATTGTTGAGAATAGAATTGTGAATAAAGATTACTGCGAAAATGACAGTGTATTTAGTTTTATTGAAGAGATAAAAGAAATGCTGTAATTATGCCGGAGGAGGGAGTTTCAATGGTAGAGGAGATTGGAAAAGTAAAATTGAATTATGAATTTTACAGGGGAACAGATGCATACAGCGATGGTGAAATTGAGAATGATCTGCTGAACCTTGTGAAAGAAGAGGAAGATGTGGACCGTATACTACAAAAGGATAACAGGTGGCCTGTATTATATCATCTGTCTCCGGTGAGGCAGAATATATTAGAGTGGTATCCTTTTACAAAAAAAGACAGTGTACTGGAAGTAGGAGCTGGATGTGGTGCGATCAGCGGAGTATTGTCACGTCTTACAGGTAAAGTGACCTGTATTGAATTGTCAAAAAGAAGATCTATGATTAATGCTTACAGAAACAGAAATTGTGAAAATCTGGAGATAATGGTAGGAAATTTTAATGATATCAAATTAGAAGAGAAATTTGATTATATTACCTTGATCGGCGTTTTGGAATATGCAGGATATTATACAGATGCGGAGGAGCCGTTTACCGCATTTCTGCAGAATCTGAAGCAGATGCTGAAACCGGGCGGCCGTATTTTAATTGCCATTGAGAATAAGTTTGGCCTGAAATACTGGGCAGGGGCCAGAGAGGATCATACAGGGCAGCTTTTTGACGGTATAGAGGGGTATCATAAGACGGAGAGCTGTGTCAGAACATTTTCTAAAAAAGAGATAACGTCCATTATACACCAGGCTGGATTTAAAAAAACCGATTTTTATTATCCGTTCCCGGATTACAAATTTCCTGTTCAAATTTTTTCAGATGATTATCTTCCAAAAGCGGAGGAACTTGCTTGTGGTAAGGACAGCTTTGATAATACAAGATGGATACTGTTTGATGAAACAGCTGTCAGCCAGCAATTGGCAAAGGACGGCAGTTTTGAATTTTTTGCCAATTCATTTATGATTGAAGCGGAATAGAAGGAGTGCCAAAGTGAAAAAGATATATTCCAAATTTACAAAAGAGCGTGATAAAAAATTCCAGATAGAGACAGCAATTTATTTAACAGAGGACGGCAAAAAAACAATAAGTAAAAAAGCTCTCCTTCCGGAAGGGCAAGAACATATAGAGAAAATGCTTCAAAACTATCAATATTTTAAGAATCAGGGGATATGTCTTCTGACGCCCTGCAGGATGGAGAACAAGGCCGTATTTTTTGAGTTTATTACGGGTGACAGTTATTATACACAAATTTTGCAGGCATTGGAGAATAAGGAACAGGGTTGCCTGCAGCAAATTTTGGATAAATATAAAAACATTTTTGAAACCTTGTATCCCGTGCAGGTTCCGTTTGAAAAAACAGAAAAATTTGTTTCGGTCTTTGGTGAAAGAGAGATACCATCCGGGATGGCTGCAGTTGAAAAGTTAGATATTGATTTGACATTTGATAATTTAGTGGAAAATGGAGAAAATACATTTATATTGGATTATGAATGGATTTTTGATTTTCCGGTGCCGGTGAAGTTTGCAATATACAGAGCTCTTTTTGCCTTTGCGCTAAAGCATAAGACAGCTCTTAATAAATTAATGACAGAGGATGAGCTGTTTGAATATTTTAGTATAAGTAAAGAAGAGCGTAAGTTTTTTGCGGAAATGAATGATGGGTTTATGAATTATGTAGAGGGAAAAGATTACTCATACTCCAGAACCTTAAATCAGTATAAACAGGAAGTATATTATTTTGATGAGGAGATGAAAACAGAGCCTTCTTATGCTCAGGTATATCTCGATAGGGGAATGGGATATTCAGAAGAGAACAGCAGAATGTTTCCTGTTTTAAAAGGGCAAAGGGAAGTCGAGCTGGAAATGACTTTGGATCCGTGTCATATGCCCAGAGAAATCCGTATCGACCCGCTTAACACGTCTGTAATGATTCGTATGATTTCTATGGAAGCGGATACCACTGATGGTATAAGAAAAATTACGATAGAACAGACAGAAAACAATGCAAATACATGTGCAGGGAATGATTTGGTATTTAAAAGCAGTGATCCTCAAATCCTCCTGAATATATCGGAGGGAGATCAATGGACATGCATCCGGATAAAATACGAAATCTTATTCTCAGAACTGAAAAATGCAGAGCCTTATCTTCAGCTTTGTAAAAAGAGAGAAGAAGAATTAAAGGAAAAAATAGAGGAACAGGGACAATTACTTCACGAGAGCGCAAAACGCTTTGTAGAATTGGAAGAACTTCTTCAGCTTTATAAAGATAAATTAAATTATATTGAAAATACCCGGGCATATCGTTCCCTGCTGAAGCAGAAAGTAGAACAGATTCATCTCTGGGATAAGCTAAAGGAACAGGATAACTAAAGGAGTATTTATGCAGCGAGAGATATATGAAGTCAAAAAAGAACGATTTAATATAGCAGACCGCCAAAAATATATTCTGCAGGGTGTCTGGCCAAAGGATTACAAAGCTGAAGTGAAATTGGACAATACTGTGTTGGAAGCAAAACTCAGCAGACAGGAGAGGGTCAGTGCCCTGGAAAGGTTTCAGGATTTGGATTTTGAAAATGGTGAGCGGATTGAGATGGTGGTTCTGCTTCCAGAACAAATAAATAATTCAGGAAAGCTGACGATCCATGCAGTAAAGGGAGATATGAAGATTTTATGGTTTTCTGTTGAAGCCCAGAAACTGGCGGATAAGCAGGGAAAGCCACAGTTCTATATCGAGGAAGTTACAGCGGATAAAGAACTTCATAAATGTAAGATCAGAGGCTGGGCAGCAGGAAAGCAAATGGTTGATATCAGGCTGGAAGATAAAACAGGGAGAGAGATTCCATGCCGTTTGGAACGGCTGAACAGAGTAGATGTTCAGAATCAGTTTTCGGAAACGGATATTGGCGAGAAGGCGGGATTTTATCTGGAGGCAGATTTTGACGGGCAGAGTTCCTATCGGATTATCTTTCAAAGCGGAATGGAAAAAGAAGTATTTCCTGTGCCTCTACAGTTTTCAGAGATTATGCAGGAGAAATTTAAGCTTTATTTGAAAAAATCGCTCCATTATCTGAGAATGCATGGTATTTCGGGATTTTCAGCAAAAGTGTTTTCAAAGGCAAAAAGCCATAAAAATCGTCCGGTCGAATATTCAAAATGGCTTCCAAAGCATCTGCCTTCCCAGTCGGAACTTGCACAGCAGAGGGAAGAGAAATTTTCATGGGAACCTAAGTTTAGTATTGTCGTTCCTTTATTCAAAACTCCTGAAAAATATCTGGGAAGTCTTATCCGATCCATACAGGCACAGACTTATGGCAATTGGGAACTGTGTTTATCAGATGGAAGTGGAATAGATTCAAAATTAGAACAATTTGTAAATAAGTTTGCAGAGAATGATAATAGAATTGTCTATATCCCACATGAATCCTGTCTGCAAATCTCTGAAAATACCAATGCAGCTATAGAGGCTGCTTCCGGAGAGTTTATTGTATTTGCAGATCATGATGATGAACTGACACCCGACGCACTCTATGAATGTGTACAAAGATTAAATGAGAAAAGGGACACATTGGTTATTTATTCGGATGAAGATAAAATGACGATGGATGGAAATAAGTTTTTTCAGCCCCATTTTAAACCGGATTTTAATATAGATCTGTTGTGCACAGTGAATTATATTTGCCACCTGTTTGTTGTTAAAAGGGATATTATTGATATGGTGGGAATGTTGAGAAGTGAGTTTGACGGTGCCCAGGATTATGATTTTATTTTTCGATGTACAGAACAGGCGGGAAGAGAACATATCTGCCATATCCCCCGCATCTTATATCACTGGCGGTGTCATGAGGATTCTACAGCGGAAAATCCGGAGAGTAAATTATATGCTTTTGAAGCCGGAAAAAAGGCAGTGCAGGCTCATTATGAACGTATTGGTGTAAAAGCACGAATTCAGCAGGGAGAATTTTTGGGACTTTACAGAACACAGTTTATCAGAGATTATGACCCGTTGATATCCATAATCATTCCCAATAAAGATCATATAGATGACTTAAAACGCTGCATAGATTCTATTGAACAGAAAAGTACTTATAAAAATCTTGAATACATTATAGTAGAAAATAACAGCACAGAGGATCAGACCTTTACTTACTACAAAAAATTGGAAAAATCTAATCCAAGGGCAAGGGTAGTTTATTGGGATGGAGTTTTCAATTACTCTGCAATTAATAATTTTGGTATCAGGGAAGCAAATGGCGAATATCTTCTTCTCCTTAACAATGATACAGAAATTATAAACGAAGACTGTTTGGAAGAACTGCTGGGATATTGCATGCGTGAAGATGTAGGAGCCGTAGGAGCCAGGCTTTATTATGAAGATGATACTATACAGCATGCAGGTGTTGTTATAGGATTCGGAGGCATTGCAGGTCATTGCTTTGTTCAGCAGAAACGCGGGGTTACCGGTTACTGTCATAGAATTATCTGTGCACAGGATTACAGTGCAGTTACCGCTGCATGTATGATGGTAAAACGAAAAGCATATGAGGATGCCGGTGGATTAAGTGAAAAGCTTCAGGTTGCGTTCAATGATATTGATTTTTGTCTGAAGCTGCAGAGAGCCGGGTACCTGGTGGTTTATAATCCGTATGCGGAATTATATCATTATGAGTCAAAATCCAGGGGGTTGGAGGATACACCTGAGAAGGTTGCACGGTTTAACAGGGAGATTAAAACCTTTGAAGAGCGTTGGCCTGAAATCCTCAGAGATGGGGACCCCTATTATAATCCCAATTTAACCTTAGACAGCCAGGATTTTTCTCTTAGAAGAATTTAGTGTAAGGAAAACTGCTTATCAATGTGAGGTTAAGGAACAAGAGAGAACAATGAATAATAAAAAAGAAAAGATAGTAGAAATTTTGTTTCTGACCGGCGTGTTTGTATTTCTACTTTTATGGGCTGTGGTACAGCCTTTTAATGCTTCACCGGATGAAGCTATGAAATATCAGATCGTGGAATATATCATGAAGCATGGAACATTGCCCCATGGTGGAAATCCTGAGATTCGTCATGAATTGTGGGGGATTTCGTATGCATTTAATCCTATTCTGCCATATATAATAGGTGCCGTTTTCGGAAAAATAACACTTTTATTCACCAGTGCAGAGATGGCGCCTGTCATTGCAGCAAGAATAGTTAGTGTTTTGTTTGGTACTGCAACGGCAGCTATAACAATCAAAATAGGAAAGGCTCTGTTTCAGAAAGAATATGCCAGGCTGTTTGTAGTATTAGTATGTTTTCTTCCGGGAGCCATGTTTATAAATTCTTATATAAATACGGATTCCATTGCCTTATTTTCAACAGCCTGGGTAGTATGGTGCTGGGTTAAAGCGGTGAAAAACAGCTGGAGTAAAGGCTTATGTATAGAGCTGGCATTGGCATTGTCTGTGTGCGCCCTTTCCTATTATAATGCATATGGATTTATACTTTGCAGCGTTTTTTTCTTTGCTGGAAGTATACTGTTCTGTGAAGAAAAAAGGTGGAATTATAAAAAAATGTTTTCACTGGGGTTCCTTATCATCGCTGTAGCGGCTGTCTGTGCGGGGTGGTGGTTTGTGCGCAATGGAATTTTGTATCACGGAGATATATTAGGCATGCATACTTCGTCGGAATATGCACAGATGTATGCCCGGGAAGATTTAAAACCATCTAACAGAATTACTCCTCAGAGTATGGGAATGAGTATTTGGGATATGCTATTTTGGATTCCCGGAGAGTGGAAATTTAACTGGCTGGTAACTGTGGCTGTCAGTTTTGTAGGAACCTTTGGCTTTTTGGATATTTTTATGCCCAAAATGTGGACTTTGGTATATTTTAGTGTTTTTGCAGTGGGAATAGTAGGTGTGCTTTTTCATATCAGGAAACAGTTTTTTGTTATAGGACAGCAGAAAAGTGTTAGATGTGATAGAGATCATACGGGCAGGACCATGTTTATTACAATCAGAAAAAATAAAAAATGGGATATGAAAAATTATTTCCATTTATGTCTTTTGGCTGCTATGACAGTACCTTTTATTCTGCTGGTAAAATACGCATATTCCAGTGATTTTCAGGCGCAGGGAAGATATCTGATGCCCATGCTGATTCCTTTTATGTACTTTATTACATTAGGGTACCAAAATATAATGGAAAAAATAGTTAAAAGCAAAAAAATCAGGAATACAATTTTAAACTTTTTATGTGCCGGTTATATTGTATCGGCTGTTGGGGTGTACCTGATTGTTTTTCTGCCGAATTATATGTAGACTACAAAAACTGCGGTTCTCATAAATGGGAGCCGCAGTTTTTAAGTTGCATAGAAAGATCCGGTAGGATTCATGACTCGTTTTCCGTTTTTTGATCTTGTCTACAGATTTGTCGTACGACAAACTGAGGGGATTTATTCTGACTGATAAAAATCCTACCAATATATTCGCCCAGAAGTCCCAGCATCAGCATATTCAATCCGCTTACAATTAAAAGAGCACACATGAGAGACGTCCACCCGATAATAGGCTCCGGACAGATAAACTGTCGTATAACCATAATAATAGTAAGAAGGAACCCAAGAAAAGCGAAGAAACCTCCAAAAAAACTGGCAATTCTAAGTGGCTTTACAGAAAATGAGGTGAAACCATTCAACCAGAGCAGAACCAGTTTGTTAATGGTAAATGTGGTAGTGCCAACCTCACGTTTCTTGTGGTCAATAAATACATTGGTCAGATGATCCGTAGTTCGCAGTATCAGACCCCATATATAGGGAAAAGCACTCTCATATCGCAGCATTTCATCCTTCACAAAAGAGTTCATAATAAAATAGCTGCACAGAGTGAGGTCTTTCGGCTTTTTTAACAACAGAGTCGCCATTTTATCATTTAGGCGGCTTCCCCAGTTTTTAAACGCACTGTGTTGTTTTATATGATATTTCCCAAAGACTGCATCATAGCCCTCCTCTATTTTTGCAATCAGTTTGTGCGCCTCAGCGGGTGGATTTTGGCAGTCATCATCAAGAGAAATGATATAATCACCGGTGGCGTAAGTATATCCAGCCATAAGTGCTGCATCTTGTCCAAAGTTCTTAGCAAGGTTAATGGATATAACCTGTGGATGTTTTTTTGCCAGTTCTTTTATTACCGTGAAGGTATTATCCTTTGATCCATCGTTCACCAGTATGATTTCATAATTATATTCAGTCTGTGGAAATGCCTGAAAGATGTCTTCTACTACCAGTGAAATTGTTTTTTCAGAATAATAGCATGGGATAACAAAAGAAAGCTTTTTATCAAGTTTCAAAATATAACCTCCTCATATCTATACTCAATCTTCTTTAGTATAGCACATTCAAGGTTCCCTTTAAACAGAAAATGTGGTAGAATGTACGAGTATATAAAGAGAATGATGGGTAAACCTGCCCAAAGATTGTGATACGCAGAGGTAAGAGACATGGCAAAAGGAAAGCTGGAATGGGGAAGAATACTTAGGAAACTTTCCCCGTATACCATACAGAAAGGGTACCGCTATTTAAAGCATTACGGGCTGAAGGAGTTTTGGATTCGTCTGCACGAGAGATTTGAGCCGGAGGAAGTGCCATATGGTCCATGGTATGAAGCATATCGCCCCACAGAAGAGACTCTGGAAAAACAGCGGAATCGGATATGGAACTATTATCCTAAGATTAGCGTTGTCGTTCCGGCTTATAAAACACCTGAGAAGTTTTTGAGGGAAATGATGGATTCTTTAAGAAAGCAGACATATGCCAACTGGGAGCTATGCATAGCTAATGCCAGTCCGGAGGATGCGTCTATGGAATTTACACTTAAAGAATACGCTTCTTTGGACAGTCGGATCACATGGAAGAAACTGGAAGAAAATCTGGGGATTGCTGAAAATACAAATGCGGCTTTTGCTATGGCCACAGGGGATTATGTCGGGCTTCTGGATCATGATGATCTGCTTGCGCCAAACGCCCTGTATGAAATTGCATCGGCACTGGAAAAAGAACGGGATATCGATGTGATCTATACAGATGAAGATAAGGTGAGAGCAGACCTGTCAGAGCATTTTCAACCGCATTTGAAGCCGGATTTTAACCTTGATCTGCTTCGGGCTAATAATTATATCTGCCATTTGTTTGTGGTGAAGCGAGATATTATGAAGCAGACCGGAGGATTTCGCAGAGAATTCGACGGCGCTCAGGATTATGATTTTATATTCCGATGTGTTGAATGTGCTGAGAAAATACATCACATACCGGAAATTTTATATCACTGGCGGACACATCAGGCTTCCACTGCAGACAATCCGGCCAGTAAAATGTATGCTTATGAAGCAGGAAAACGTGCCATTGAGGGCAATCTGAAACGAAGCGGGTTAAGCGGAAAAGTGAGTCATACAAAGGATTATGGTTTTTACCGGGTAAAGTATCAGGTGCAGGGCGCTCCTTTGATTTCTATCATTATCCCGAATAAAGATGAAAAAGAAGCTTTGAAAAAGTGTTTGGATTCTATATTTGACAAATCCACATATAAAAATTTTGAAATTCTTATAGTGGAAAATAACAGCGAGACAGAGGAGATTTTTTCTTATTATCGCGAATTGAGCAGAGAAGAGAAGATACGCCTTTTAAAATGGGACAAACCATTCAATTACTCTGCCATTAATAATTTTGCGGCCAAAAAAGCGAAAGGCGATTATCTTCTGTTTTTAAATAATGACATGGAAGTGATCACTCCGGATTGGATGGAGGAGATGCTCGGACACTGTCAGAGACCGGATACTGGGATTACAGGTGCCAAACTATATTATCCTGACAAAACGATCCAGCATGCAGGCACAATAATCGGGATAGGTGGAATTGCGGGACATATGTTTGTAAATATGCCGGGAGAGCGTTCCGGTTATCTACACAAGGCGTCCATTCAGCAGGATTTAAGTGCGGTTACTGCTGCCTGTATGATGGTGAAACGTGAGGTGTTTTTTGAAGTCAGAGGATTTGAGGAAAAACTGACCGTTGCATTTAATGATGTGGATTTTTGTCTCCGGGTACGTCAGAAGGGATATCTGGTTGTCTATGACCCTTATGTTGAGCTGTATCATTATGAATCAAAGAGCCGTGGAACAGAGGACGACAAAGAGAAAGTGCGCAGATTCCAAAGTGAAATAGAGTTTATGCGCTGCCGTTGGGAAAAACTTTTAAAAGAGGGGGATCCCTATTATAATAAAAACCTTTCTCTCACGAAGTGGAACTATTCTCTGCGGCCAAACGAATAAAAATCTCAGGACACAGCTTTTTTATAAAGCTGTGTCGGAAAGGTTTCTGAAAAACATGTATGAAGTATCGGTAATAATTCCTAATTTTAATGGAAAGAAATATCTCAAGGACTGCCTGGATGCGCTGTTAATACAGGATTTCTCTTCTTATGAAATCGTGGTGGTTGATAATGGATCAAAAGATGGCAGTGTTCAATATCTAAGACAGAACTATCCTCAGGTCAGGCTTGTGGCTTTGGCAGAGAATACTGGTTTTTGTGGGGCAGTCAATGTGGGAATCCGCACCTCACAGGCAAAGTATATATTGCTTTTGAATAATGATACCATTGTTGAGAAAGGGTTTATTCAGGCATTAGTTCAGGACATTAAAAAAAGTCCTGATATTTTTTCGTGCCAGGCAAAAATGCTGCAGATGCATGATAAAAGCAGGATAGATGACGCTGGAAATTATTACTGTGCTTTGGGATGGGCGTTTGCTGACGGTAAAGGAAAGCCAGAAGAAAAATATAATAAAAGAAAGAAAATATTTGCTTCCTGTGCAGGAGCAGCTATCTATCGGAAAAGTATTTTAGACGAAATTGGATATTTTGATGAGGAACATTTTGCTTATCTGGAAGATTTGGACATTGGATACCGAGCCAGACTCTATGGATATGAAAACTGGTTTTGTCCCACAGCCCGTGTGTACCATGTGGGAAGTGGTACCAGCGGTTCCAGATATAATCTTTTCAAAATCAGATATTCTTCCAGGAATAATATATATATGATATATAAAAATATGCCGTTTTGGCAGATTGTGCTGAATTTGCCCCTGCTTTTGGTGGGGTTCGGAGTGAAGACGGTATTTTTTGCTGTTAAGGGGTTTGGAAGGGAGTATATTGCGGGGATTAAAAATGGGTTTGAGATATCGAAGAAGAATAGGAATAAGAAGGTGAATTTTATTTCTATCAAAGTATCAGAAATCCTGATTGTAGAAATTGAGTTGTTGTATAATATAATACGGAGATTAAGAGGATAAAGTTACAGTTTAAACTGGAAAGAGGTTTTCCTTGTCGCAAAATCAAAATAGTGATATACTTTACAAGAATATTATAGTTATTTTACAGAAATATTTACCACATTACAATTTGGTAGCATCTGTTAACGGGAGATTAATTCTATGAAGATTCAAGAAAAGTTTAAACGTTTAGTCAGATTGCTTTTTTCAGCAGTTTTAGTTACGGTAGTTTCAGGTATTTATGGTTATACTTGGATTAATTATTTTAATACAATAATACGTTTGCCTTTTTTTCGCAGAGGCAATTGGATGATGATTTTTTTATATATTGTCATTCTGTTTTTTATGATGAAGATGTATGGTGGTTTTACAGTTGGGCTGCAGGAAAAAGGTAAATTGATATTTTCACAGCTGTTATCTGTTGTTTTTACAAATACATTTACGTATTTTCAGATATCAGTTCTTGCAAAAAAGTTTTTCAATCCATTTTCTATCATCGGAATAACAATTGTACAGATTATAATCATAATAATATGGAGTCTTATTTATCAAAGGATATATATACATATATTTCCGCCTAGAAATATGCTTTTGATTTCAGGAAGACGTTCAGATTATTATTTAATGGAAAAAATGAATTTGAGAATGGATAAATATAGAATTGACAAGTCAATCAGCTATAAGAGTGGGATACAAAATATAATACCAGAAATTGATAAGTATGATGGAATTATAATAGGTGATATGCCATCCCATGAAAGAAATCTAATATTAAAAGTATGCTTTGATAAAAATGTGAGAACTTATAGTGTTCCTAAGATATCAGATGTATTACTTCGGAGTTCAGAGCAACTTACACTTTTTGATACACCGCTGCTATTGTCGAAAAATGATGGATTGTTAATTGAACAAATGATTATAAAAAGATTAGTGGATATAGTATTATCATGTATTGCTGTTATTATAACATTACCTTTATTTTTGATAATAGCTGTATGTATTAAACTGGACGATAGAGGACCGGTTTTTTATAAACAGAAGCGATTAACATATTGTGGAAAAGTATTTGAAATATATAAGTTTCGGACAATGATACAGAATGCAGAAAAGAAAAGCGGTCCGCGACTGGCGGGAAAAGAAGATGAGAGAATACTAAGAGTTGGCAAGATTTTAAGAAGAACTAGATTGGATGAATTACCACAAATTTATAATATTCTGAAAGGGGATATGTCTTTTGTTGGTCCCCGACCAGAAAGACCAGAACTTGCTCAGAGGATCGAAAAAGAATTACCGGAGTTTTGCTATAGGTTGAAAGTTAAAGCTGGGTTGACGGGGTATGCCCAGATATATGGTAAGTATAATACTACTTCATATGATAAATTGAAACTTGATCTTACTTATATTAGAAATTATTCTATCTGGCTGGATTTTAAGTTGATGATATTAACGCCCAAAATAATGTTGATGAAAGAAAGTACAGAAGGTGTTGAAAGTAAAGAAGATTTACATGATAAAAATGTATAGCTAAAGGATAGAGGTTAAATTAAATGCAGTTTTCTGTTTTACTATCTGTTTATAGAAAAGAAAAACCGGAATATTTAAAAATGTCTTTGGAGAGTATCAGACTACAGACGGTGGAGCCGGACGAGATAATTCTCATAGAAGATGGAGTTCTTACAAAAGAATTGTATTTGGTAATAGAAGAGTATCTGAAGGTTTTGCCAAATATGAGAGTTTATAAGTTTGATAAAAATAAAGGTCTAGGATTGGCTTTGAGAAAAGGCGTGGAATTGAGCAGATATGAATTAGTGGCACGTATGGATACGGATGATATTGCAGAACCAGAACGTTTTAGGATCCAGATGGATTTTATGGAGAATAATCCGCAGATATCGGTTTGTGGTGGACTGATGCGGGAGTTTAATGATAGGGGAATTATTTCACAAGTAAAAAATATGCCGGAGACGCAAAAGGAAATTTGGAAGTATGCTAAATATAGAAATCCAATAAATCATATGACTGCTATGTTCAGAAAAGCAGATGTATTGAATGCAGGAAATTACAGAAATTTTCCATATTTAGAGGATTACAATTTATGGTCCAGAATGCTTGTAAAAGGATATAAATTTTATAACATACAGAAGGTATTAGTTAAAGCCCGTGTATCCGATGACTTGTATAACAGACGTGGGGGCATTGCGTATTGTCAGAGATATTTGATTTTGAGACAAATACAGAGAAAGATAGGACTGTTAAAACCATGGGAATATATAAAGGCATGTGGTATTACAATTTTGATAACCTTAGTGCCAAATACAATTCGTAAGTTAGTTTATATAAAAATGTTGAGAAAAAGAAATGGATAATAGTTTAAAGAAATATCAGGAACATCTTTTGGAAATGCTGATAGAATTTCAGAGATTTTGTGAAGAACATAATATTAAATTTTTTCTTGTAGGAGGAAGTGCTTTAGGCGCTTTCCGCCATCATGGATTTATTCCATGGGATGATGACATTGACGTGGCTATGTTTCGTGACGACTTTGAAAAAATGGAAGCATTCATGGAATCAAATAATAATAAATTAAAAGATATGGATTACTCGCCGGTAGAAAAGAAAATATTACCGGAAGCGCCAATTGGACATCTCTACGATTTCAAGATTACAGAGTTGCGTATTCATGCGCCAAAAATCGATATACATCCTATAGACGGAGTACCGTATAGTAAAATTCAGCGTATGCTACAAAAATATCTGTCACTTATTTATTATCTGGGTATTTATCATCTGCCTGTAAAAAATAAAGGAAAGTTTGCACGCGATAGTTCAAAAATCTTGCTGAAAATTATTCCTGAAAAAATGTGGAAGATTATAATAAGGTTTTGTAAAAATTATATTACCAAATGGAATACTGAAAAAAGTAATAATGTTTGTAGTTTATTTGGGGTAGCTGGTTATTCAAGAGAGATTATGCCAAAAGATTGGCTGATACCATTGCAAAAAGTAAAGTTCGGGATCTCGGAATTTTGGGCACCTTCTATGCAGGACGAATATTTGACACAGTTGTATGGTGATTGGAAAAAATTACCGGATAATCAATATAGAAAGCCACAGCATGATTCTTATCTATATTGTAAACTTTAAAATGTGTGTATAAAATTATGCTGGAGTATAATAGATGAATAAGAAAAGATTACTAATAGTAATAAAGAAAATAATTAAAATATTCGTTCAGTATACTATCGAGAATGATTATAAGATTTATCGAATAAAAAATACAAAAATTAATATTAGATTTTCTTTACAAAAAAGATATCAGAGGAAATGGGGAGATATCCCAATACAAAAAAATAAAATTATTTTTGATAATTATATGGGAATGGGATATGGATGTAATTGTAAGTATGTTGTAGAGCAGTTATTAAAAAACCCCAATAAATATGAATTAGTTTGGGTTGTAAAGGATGTTGCCAGTAATACAAACTATTTTCCCCCTAATATTAGACTGGTTGAATATATGTCAGAAGAAGCATTTATGGAGTATGCAACTGCGGGTATCTGGATTTGTAATTATCATTTGGTCGCATATCTGAATAAAGGGCTTCAAAAGAAAGAGGGTCAGATTTATATTCAACTGTGGCATGGTTCTTTTGGTATTAAAAAAATTGAAGGTGACTGTCGGAATCTGGTAATAGATAGAAACTGGGAATATCTTGCAAAAAAAAATGCAGATTTGACTGATTTTTGGATTTCAAATAGTGATTTTGAGACAAGGATTTATAAACGGGCATTTTGGAATGTAAAAAATATAAAGGAATATGGACATCCCAGAAATGATATATTTTTTACGAAATATGATAGTATTATAAAAAAAGTCAAAAAAGAATTGGGTATTTCTTTTGAAAGTAAAATGGTTTTATATGTTCCTACATTTCGTGATAATGGCCAATATGAGGGAGAATATTTAGATTCGGAAATGGTAGTGGGAAAATTAGAAGAACGTTTTGGGGATAATTGGGAATTTGTTGTCAGATACCATCCAAAAGCTGAATTTCGGGAAAATCAAATGAAGATTGGTATTAATGCAACAAATTATCCTGATATACAGGAACTTCTTGCAGCGGCGGATACGGTGATCACAGATTACTCTAGCTGTATATTTGATTTTCTATTAACAGGCAGGCCTGGGTTTATATATACAACAGATAGTGATATGTATAATGAAATAAGAGGTCTGTATTATCCATTAAAGGAAACCCCTTTTATGGTTGCAGAAAATAATAAGCAGCTTTGTGAAAATATAGATCGTTTCGATGAAAAGGTATATGAAAAAAGAGTTAAGCAATTTCTTAATGATAAGGGGTCTGTAGAAGATGGACATGCTGCAGAAAGACTAGAGGGGTTAATAAAACGATTAGTGAGGAATGAAAAAAATGAAGAAATATCTAAAAACATTTTGGAATCGTAGATTTTTATTATCGGAATTAGTAAAGAAAGGCGTGAAATTAAAATATAGGAGATCTTATTTAGGTGTCTGCTGGTCATTACTGGAGCCTTTGTTGACAACTTGTGTTCTTACTATAGTATTTGGTACATTATTCGGAAACAATAGCAGAGATTTTCCAATGTATATATTATGTGGAAGGTTATTATATACATTTTTTTCACAGGCTACAAAGACTGCTGCCAGATCAATACGTGCGAATTCTAAAATGATTTGTAAGGTATATGTACCAAAGTATTTGTATCCTCTTTCCTGTATTTTATTTAATTATATTATTTTTTTGATATCCTTATTAGTACTTATTGTTTTAGGAATTTACTGTGGGGTGAAACCGACCTGGCATGTATTACAAATTATTTTCCCATTAATATTGCTTCCAATACTAACGTATGGTGTAGGCATGATATTAGCAACAGTAACTGTATTTTTTAGAGATATGGAATATTTATGGGAAGTGATTTTAATGTTAATAATGTATACATGTGCTATTTTTTATTATCCTGAAAAAATAATGAATAGTGGTTTTTCATGGATACTGAAGTTAAATCCACTATATTGCATTATTCAAAATTTTCGAGATGCCATTTTAGGTCAGCCAATGAATACAAAGCTGCTAGTTTATGCTGCTATTGTAAGCGTGATTGCATTAATTATAGGAAATATAGCTTTTTATAAGAAACAGGATCAATTTATATTACACGTGTAGGTGAGAAAATGAAAAAAGAGATATTGGTTGTAGATAATGTTAGTATGCAGTTTAATTTAAGTAAAGAAAAGGTGGATCATTTAAAAGAATATTTTATAAAGATGCTAAAAGGCCAGTTGAGGAAGGATAGTTTTTGGGCGCTGCAAAATGTCAGCTTTAGTGTGTCAAAAGGGGATCGTATTGGTATATTAGGGCTTAATGGGGCAGGGAAAAGTACTTTACTTAAAATAATAGCAGGTGTTTTTAAAGCTACAGAAGGCACAGTAAAAGTTAAAGGTAAGATTGTACCATTATTAGAATTAGGTGCAGGATTTGAGCCTCAATATACTGGTAGGGAAAATATATATTTATATGGCGCTGTTTTAGGATATAGCAAAAAATTCATAGATCAGAAATATGAAGAGATTGTGGAGTTTTCCGGACTTCAAAAATTTATTGATGTACCTTTAAAAAATTATTCATCTGGTATGAAGAGTAAACTTGGTTTTTCCATTGCTACTATTATGGATCCCGATATTTTGATTTTGGATGAAGTACTTTCTGTAGGGGATGCAAAATTTAGAAAAAAAAGTGAAGGAAAATTAATGAGTATGATGGATGGTGAAACAGCGGTTTTATTCGTATCCCACTCTTTAGATCAGGTCAAAAGGATCTGCAATAAGGCAATGATCTTAGAGCAGGGTCATCTTGTTGCTATGGGAGATATTGAGGAGATTTCACAGCAATATCAGGACATGATAGATAAATAGAAAAAGATAACGAAGGAATAAAATAATGTTATACAGAATAGATGAAAAGTTATTGGCCGTTAAACTGATTGATATTCAATGGGAAAGGATTTTCGTTCATTTTGATATAGAAATTAAATTTAAAGATGACTTAATTGATTGGAGGCAATTAGAATTTTACGCAGTAAATGGAATAGGAATGGCTAAAGCAAGGCTGAAAATTTGTCATATAAAAGAAAGTCGTTACCAGTTATGTCTGAATATTACCAATAATGGTGAAAGACGCTGCTTACCTATAGGAACTTATAGGCTATTAGCCTGCAAAGGGGAGGAAGTTTTAGCAGAATGCGCAGCAGATTTCAAATATCCGATCAATATGCAAGAAAAATCAAGAAATTTTGAATATGCAAATGGTCATAAAGTTTATACGATTAAATTTTATATTGAGGACGATGAAAATAGTTTGCCTTTTAGAATGCATATCCTTCAGGCGACAGAAAGCAGAGAGGAATTTCCTTCAAATAAGGACTACTATATATATTGTAGCCCATACAAATGTTTGAAAAGATATTTAGGAAGCAGCAGAGTTTTTTTGCGAAACTTGTATAAACTTTTTTCTTTGGTTAATAGAGGAAAAAGAAAAAATACAATATTATTTATGACGGAACAAAGCGAGTCTATTAAGTCAAATTTGAAAGCAGTAGCAGAAAAAATGCGGCAACGTGGAATGGATAAAGAGTATTGTATATTGTTTTCAGCTAGAGCTGCAGCTGCAGAACCACAGACATATAGAAGTTGGATAAATTTGATATATAAATTGTCAAAAAGCGGAATGGTTTTTTTAGATGATCATGCTCCGGTCTTAGATTGGTTGAAATTAGACGATAATGTAAAAGTGATTCAATTATGGCATGCGGGTGCTGGGTTTAAATCCTCTGGATATAGCAGATGGGGACATAAAGGCTGTCCAAGCCCACAGAGTTGTCACAGACAATATACTTATGGCATTGCCGGATCAAAAAGTATCGCTCCATTTTTTTCTGAAGTTTGGGGAATTAATGATGAATGCGTTCTTCCCACAGGAATGCCTAGAATGGACGAATATCTGGATGAGAATTACCGCAAAAAGATAACGGAAGATTTGTACAAGAGATATCCGATATGTACTGGGAAAAAAGTGGTTTTGTTTGCACCAACATATAGAGGAAAAAATAAAAAAGAGGCATATTATCCATATGAATTAATAGATTTTGAAAAGTTTTATGAGTTATGTGGCACAGAGTATGTAGTTTTATTTAAAATGCATCCATGGGTTAGTGAGCCTGTACCCATACAGGAAGGATTTAGAGATAAATTTATAGATGTTAATTTATACCCCAATATAAATGACTTGTTTTATATTACAGATTTATTGATAACAGATTATTCATCTAATATATTTGAATATTCGTTAATGAAAAAGCCAATGTTGTTTTTTGCGTATGACAAGATTCAGTATTCCTTTTCAAGGGGATTTCATCGACCATACGAAGAGTCTGCTCCGGGAAAGGTATGTTATAGTTTTTTAGAGTTGATGGAAGCGTTCAGTAAAAAAAGTTTTGAATATGAAAAAGTAGAGAAATATGTATCAGAGCATTTTGATTTTATTGACAGTCATGCATCAGATAGAGTGATCGATTGGATTGTTCTGGACAAAATCCCGGAGGAGATAAAACAAGAGATTTGTGCAGTGCAACAGCGAATTATTAGAATGAATGAACTGGATTTTTCCCAGCCTTTGTTGGAAAATCAATTGTAGGAAAGGAAAATTAAGATATGAATATAGCAATTATTTTTGCTGGTGGAAGTGGTGTAAGAATGGGAGCTGGTATACCAAAACAGTTTTTAGAGGTAAATGGAAAACCGATTATTATTCATACACTGCAGCTTTTTCAATATCACAAAAAAATAGATAAAATCTACATATCTGTTTTGGAAGAGTACATTCCTTATATGGATGGATTGGTAAAGGAGTATCAATTAACTAAAGTAGCAGGGATAATGCATGGGGGAGAAACAGCCCAGGATTCTATATATATTGCGTTAAAAAAAGCTGGGCAAGAAAATCCAGAGGATTCAATTGTACTCTTACATGATGGTGTACGTCCTTTTGTAGCTTATGATGTTATTTCAAAGAATATTAAAAGCGTTAAAGAGCATGGAAATGCTATTACATGTACACCTTGTTATGAGACTATTTTATTAAGTAAAAATGGAGAAAATGTAGATAAAGTTCCTTATAGAAAGGAGACTTATGCTGCGCAGGCACCTCAGAGTTTTTATCTTAAGGATATCTTAAATGCCCATGAAATAATAAGAAATTCATCAAATGGGTATGAGAATATGGTAGATGCTTGTACGATTATAAAAAGCCAGAATATGGATGCGCACATGGTAATGGGAAATAGGGGGAATATTAAAGTGACAACTCCAGAGGATGTATATATGTTTCGTGCGTTGCTTCAATATAAAGAAAATGAACAGGCTTTTGGTTTGGGATTGACAGATTATATTGATGCACGTATGAAAAATATGGTGCATGAGGGAGAAGATTAGAGGTATATTTATGGAAAATATAAAGAATCCAATATTATATAAAGATTTATGCGATGTTGCCAATAGTGTTTTTTTAAAAGAAATAGATGATGGAAGTACAATTCTTGTCACTGGTGCAACAGGTATGATAGGTTATCAGATTATCCAGTCTATAGTATTTCATAATAATATCTGTAATAAAAATATAAAAATTATTGCATTAGCAAGAAATAAAAAGAAGGCAGATGATTTGTTTAAGGGACTTGTTGATGAAGGAAAAGTAGATGTCTATATCTGTGATATAAATGAAAAAATTGAAATTTCTAATCAGATTGATTATATTATTCACGGTGCCAGTGCTACGAGTTCGAGATATTTTGTTTCCAATCCAGTGGAAACAATTCTTACAGCATTGCACGGGACAAAGAATATCTTAGAAATAGCAAAAGAAAAAAATATAAAAAAGATGGTGTATTTATCTTCACTAGAAGTGTATGGTACACCTGATGAAAAAATGGATTATATTACAGAAAAGGATTATGGATATCTAGATCCAATGCAGGTACGCAGCAGTTACTCAGAAGGAAAAAGAATGGCTGAATGTCTATGTGCATCATATGCGAAAGAATATAAAGTACCGGTTTTGGTTGCAAGATTATCACAAACTTTTGGAGCTGCTGTTTCTTATGAAGACAGTAGAGTCTTTGCAGAATTTGCAAGGTGTGTTATAGAGAAGCGTAATATAGTATTACATACAGCAGGGAGAACGGTCAGAAGCTATTGTTATACAAAGGATGCTATAACAGCTATAGTATGTTTGCTGACCAGGGGTAAAGCTGGGGAAGCTTATAATATTACAAACATGAATACAGCTATTTCTATAAAAGAAATGGCTGAGTTAGTATCCCGACTTTCATCGGACCATGCAGTAAAGGTGGTATACGATATACCAGAAGATGTTGCTGAGTTGGGATATAATCCAGAAATGATAATACGTTTGGATAATACAAAACTAAAATCGTTAGGCTGGTCACCTACAACGGATTTAGAGGAGATGTATGTCAGACTAATAAAGAGTATGGAATTTGATAAAAAATAAGTGTGTATATGGTAAAAGCAAATGAAAAAGTGTATTGAGGAATTTCATTGGGGACTTCTAAGTAAATACAGAACTAAGCTGATGGGGATTGCTATTATTTGGATCATGCTGTATCATGGAAATGAAATTGGAATGATATTACCAGAGCCATTAGAAATTATTAACTTTGTTTTGGAGAAAGGAAGAGGAGGCGTAGAAATATTCCTTTTTCTTTCAGGTTTAGGGCTTTATTATTCGTATAGTAAGAATCCTGACATGAAAAGATTTTATAGAAGAAGAATTGTTAGAGTCATTTTTCCATATCTTCTAATTTCACTTCCTTTTTGGATTGGACAAGATTTGCTTATCTATAGAAGCTTTTCAGCATTTGTTAAAAATATAACATTAATTTCTTTCTGGGTTGAGGGGTATACGAGACTTTGGTACTTTGGACTCCTTATACCTCTATACTTAGTATTTCCGTTCATATATAAGTGGATTTTTGGTAATAGCAGACAAGTAAATTCAGAAATAAGAAGAGCTTGGATAACTATAGGATTAGTTGTTATATTTAATATAAGCATTAAACTTATCTTTCCGGATTATTATAGTAAAGTAGAAATAGCGTTAACAAGGATACCTATATTTATTATAGGCGTTTTATGTGGATATTTTGCTAAATTCAATAAAAAAGTTACTTATGGTGAAATAGCAGCGCTTTTTTTAGGATATAGTTATAGAATGTTTACATATGAGTATCATATTGGCGGTATGACAGTCAGATATTGGTATTGTGCATTGACTTTGGTGTTATGTTTTATATGTATATTCTTTTTTGAATACATAGAAAAAAATCAGAAACAGCATCGCTCTGGCAGTTCTAATATTTTACAAATAGCTGGAAAATATTCTTTAGAATTATATATTGTCCATATTTGGATTAGGACATTTTTTAGAAAATGTGGTTTTGATTATAATATTAATGGAATACGGTTAAATAAATATGGATTGTTAAACTATTTTATAATTATTATCATTAGTTGTATGGTGACTTATATTTTTGTAAAAGTACAAAGTATTATTAGGAGAGTAGTGAAAGGTTTTCATATTTGAAAAATTATACGGATCAACTAAAATGTGTTTTTGCATAGCATTAATTGTTTATGCTTGTGAGCGTCCATTTATGCTAAACAAATATACAGAATTGCTTATAGAAGAAGTAAAAGAAGAATAAAGGAGAGTACAGATTCAAAGCAATAATGTAAAAGAAAGACTAATCAATCGGACGATACAATCAGGCCGCAGATAAAATTCTGCAGCCTGATTGTTTTTGTTATATTTTGTGAAATACAGACATAACAATTATCTAAAGATTCCTTAATAATTATATTGCAATCACTTGTCGAATTATGTTATCTTGTATAAGGAAGGATTTATATTAAAAACAGTAAAAAAATATATGCAAATATTTTGGAGCGTAGTATGGATACAAAAGAAGAGATAAAACAAGACCCATCTAAAAATGGAAATGCAAAGTTTACAGTACACAAGAAAGTCATAAAATTTGCAGGGATTATCATAGGATATCTGATTGCTTTTCTTTCTTTATTGATAGCCACCAGTATTTCCTGGATGTTTAGAACCTGGACAGGACTCACTATGAATGAATTAATGTTCCACATTCAATCGCCTCTGCAGGGCACAGATAGTGGGATAATTATCAGCTATATATTATCCTGTGTTCTTGTATCCATAGGGATAATTCTGTTGGTGGGAATTGTCTATAAAATTGTTAAAAAGAAAAGGGGACTTATACTATTATTCTCTGCGGTCATATCTGTGGTCGTGGCAGGTACTTCTATAAACTATATGTGGAGCAGGCTTGATATTAAAGCCTATGCAAGTAACAGAAGCACGTATTCCACGTTTATCGATGATAATTATATAGATCCTAAATCTGTTGATATTAAATTTCCGGAGCAAAAGAGAAATCTGATTTATATTTATCTGGAGTCCATGGAAAATACTTATGCTGATGAAAAGCAAGGCGGAGCTTTTATGAAAAACGTCATACCAGAACTCACGGAATTGTCAATTGCCAATGAAAATTTCTCCGGCGGTCAAAAGATATTAAATGGGGGGATATCATTAAACGGTACTGGATGGACTGTCGCGGCCATGTTTGCACAGAGTACCGGTTTACCATTAATGATTCCAATAGAAGGCAATTCAATGAACAAGCAGGAAAATTTTATGCCGGGTTTGACTGCTATAGGTGATATTCTTCAGGAAAATGGATATTCTCAAAATCTGCTTCTGGGTTCTGATGCGAATTTTGGCGGTAGGAAATCATTTTATACCCAGCATGGGAATTACAATATTTATGACTATTATTATAGTAAAGATAATGGGCAAATACCTGAGGATTACCATGTATTTTGGGGGTATGAGGATAAGAAACTTTTTGAATTTGCGAAAGAGCACTTGCTGGAAATCAGTTCTTTAGAAGAGCCCTTTAATATGACAATTTTAACAGTTGATACTCATTTTGAAGATGGGTATCTATGCGAGGATTGTCAGGATACCTATGGGAGCGACCAATATGCTAATGTTATGGCTTGCTCAAGTAAACAGGTAAGCGAATTTGTGAAGTGGGTACAAGAACAGGATTTTTACGAAAATACAACTATTGTGATATCCGGAGATCATCCTACTATGGATAGTGATTTTTGTGAGGATGTGGATGAGAACTACATTAGAAAAGTATTCACCACATACATAAACTCAGCGGTTGAGGCCAAGGGAGATACTTATAGGCAATACTCTACCTTTGATAATTTTCCAACCACACTGGCAAGTCTGGGCGCAGTCATTGAAGGTAACCGGCTGGGTCTTGGAACAAATTTATTCTCTTCAGAAGCGACCTTACTAGAAAAATATGATAAAGACACCATAGATATTGAACTGGATAAAAAGTCAAAATTAATGGAAAAGCTTACGGAAGATATCATAGTACCGGAAGAGAAGATAATAGCTGAAGCTGATGCAGAAGAAGAAATAGCTGAAGTTCCGGAAGTGATACCGACGGAAATTGAAGTGACCCCATACGATTTCAGGACCGGAAAATATGAGGTTATCGTAAGAAATCTGCCAACAGATACAAATGTTCAGGCTCTGCGCTGTGCCGTATGGGCGGAGGAAGATCAGAGTGATCTGAAGTGGTATGAAGCAGAATTACAGACAGACGGCTCTTATGTTACTAAGGTCTGGGCAGCAGATTTCGGTTACAAAGTATCAGAATATAATATCCATATCTATACGTTAGATATGGAAGGGGAGCCACATTTATTTGCAGAATCAACAGGTGAAATAACAAGATAGTAATTTGAGATATTAAAGGGGCTGAAATCCGGTTTTGACCGGCAGCCCCTTTAGTGTTATACATTATGATAGGAAAAGCCCTGTGGCTGTACATATTAATCGGCGGTATCGAAGTAGATAATATAGTTGCCGGAATCAGCGATTGCTTTAAAGTCACCATCAGAGAGAGTATTATTGACTGCGTCATCTTTGCTGACCACAATATATTGGCATCCGTTTTTCTTTGATAGCTGTGTCAATTCTTCCGCTGATTTATCTGGCTGATTCATTACATCAAATAATTTTCTGGCATCACTAGACGGCTTGGTTTCTGTTTCGACTCTTCTGCCATAGGGAAGATAAATATTAGCATCATATTGCCTGACATATGGCAAAAATTCGGTGGGAAAAACAGCCGTTACCTTATCATTTTCCGCATGCTCTTCTAACATATCACATATTGTGAAAATATCTTCAGGCAGTTTATAGGAGTTTACACTTTTGGTAAATACATCCTTGCGGTACATAAAATTACCGCTGAAAATCAGCAACAGAAGGATTGCAAAAATAAATAAACTTTTATACACTCTGCTGTTTATTTCAGTAGCAATAAATGTAACTGCAAGAGCCACGATCATTGCCATAGGTAAAAGCCAGAACATTCTCCAGTATACGGATTTTCCTATACAATAATCCATAATGATTTTAGCTGTAACAGGGCATATATAAATAATACTGAATCCGATCATATAATGGTTTACAAACATTATCTCAGAGTGGGCTTTATTTTTGGAAAATAAATAGCCTGCGCATACTAAAAAAATAAGAAAATACCAACAATCACCGGTATAGAGCCAGAGCATTTTTTGTGTTATTTCCATAATCTCATTCATGGACAAAATCTCCCGTATTTCATTAACAAATATATTATCATTAAGCAAATCCCTGGTAAACAGCTGATAATACATTTGATCAATGGTTCTAAAGATTTATTATAGATACAATATAAAATAGCAGATAAACCCAGAAGGGTAGGAATCAGCATTATACCCATTGAGGAGACAAGGCTTGCTGCTAATACTAAAAATAATGAAGGGCTTAACGGCCATTTATAGGGTGCTTTTGTTTGACATTCTTTCATTAAAAAATATAATGCTGCAGGTATGAGAACGCCTGCAAGTACGGCTTTTCCCTGCCATGAGCGGATCAAAATAAAAGTGGAAGAAGAGTAAACTGTAAAATATCCAAATATTTGAAATACACTCAATATTAATAAAAAGATGCCGATCGTGCCCTTTTTTTTCTTGAAAATAAGAGATCCCATTAAATAATAGACTAAATATGCAAAACCCGTCATAAGCGGCGCTAGAATGGTATGTGCTATTATTGTGGGATGGATAAAAAACAGTTTACCCAAAAAGGCTGTAAAAATAGGAAAGGGGGATAATATATATCGTGATGGCATGGTGGTTAACGGGATACCGGTATCTGCAGCATATTGATACATGGTATCGGTTTTTAAAGTTGTAGCAGCGGTTGCAACGTACATGGCATCATCTGCATCAAGATGCATATAAAATGCGAGCATAGACATCTGAAATATAATCATAATTATTGCAGCAATTAATGGAAGGTCCAATATGGAAATAAATTTGCGTACTTCCTTTCCAATAAATTTATAACTGTATCTGGCATATCTTATTATGGAAAAAATAATAACAACAGTCAGTAAGGCACAATAAAAATAAAAGAAGTATGAAAATTTGATTCGTAAAAAAATAAACGGAAGGACAATTACTTCAAAACTTGCAAATAATCTTAGCAGCCCGTTTAAAAGAATCTCTGCTAAAGAAAAAACTTCACTTTTTTTTCTTCCCAAAATCCCTAAAAAATATATAGCCAGAGTAAAAAAAAGAATTAGAAATAAGGTCTTAATGTAGTTCATAAATGCCTCCTGAAAATTTATTTGGGGACAGCTTATCTAGTTCTTTAATAGTATATAATTTTAAAGTTTAAGTCAAGGTATTCCTCTGATTTGACTGGAAATTTCATGCATATAAAAAAATCTCTTTAACGGAGATTCGTTCCGATAAAGAGATTAAATTACAAAAAAAGGATGCAGGAGATGGGACTTGAACCCACACGATATTGCTACCACAGGCACCTGAAGCCTGCGCGTCTGCCAATTCCGCCACTCCTGCATCTACTATTAAGTTGATGTTCTCTCGAACACAAGTGATATATTACACGATTTAGAGAAGAAAGTCAATACTTTTTTTAGAAAAACCAAGAAATTTATCATCCATATAGAATCTGTCTAAATTTCCGGTAATTTCTGACCATCCGTATAAAACGCAATTCAACGGTTACCGGATTTACCCGGCAGAAAACACTGTAAAAAGACAAAAAAAGGATGCAGGAGATGGGACTTGAACCCACACGATATTGCTACCACAGGCACCTGAAGCCTGCGCGTCTGCCAATTCCGCCACTCCTGCATCTTCTATTAAGTTTGTGCTCTCTCAAGCACAAGACATATATTACATGATTTTACAGGAAATGTCAACAGTAATTTTCAAAGTTTTTAAAAAAATTAACGCAATTTATTTTTTCGACATATTATTACTATTGATCCATTCCTTACGGCTTTTCTGTGTGTCCGGAAAAGGACAAAATCTCCTCCGGAATAAAAACAGTAAATATTCCTATCACAATAAGGAAATGACTAATACATAAACAGCATTTCAGATCGGGGATCACCAGCACTGTGAAAAAACCGCGAAAAAACAAGAAAAAAAGGTTGAAAAACAATAAATGTTGTGATACACTTTTTACAATTTGGGGAAAATTTGGGGAACCATTAACAGTACGCTATAGAAAGGAAGACAGGTGAAAGCATGAAAGCATTTTTAATACTGGAAGACGGCACCGTCTTTACCGGGACCAGCATAGGGTCGAAGAAAGAAATTATCAGCGAAATCGTCTTTAATACCTCGATGACAGGTTATCTTGAAGTTCTTACAGATCCTTCTTACGCCGGACAGGCAGTCTGCATGACATATCCTTTGATTGGTAATTATGGCATTTGCCATGAAGACCAGGAATCCTTAAGACCGTGGCCGGATGGCTACATTGTCAGGGAATTATCCCGTATCCCAAGCAACTTCCGATGTGAAGATACCATACAGAATTTTTTGAAGAGATATGACATTCCTGGGATCGCAGGGATTGATACCAGAGCCCTTACTAAGATTTTGAGGGAAAAAGGTACCATGAACGGCATGATCACCACCAATGCGGATTATAAACTGGAAGAGGTTCTTCCGAAATTAAAGGCATATACCACCGGCAGAGTAGTGGAGCGCGTGACATGTGAGGAGAAAAAGGTGCTGAAAGGCAGCGGTCCTAAAGTGGCGCTTATGGACTTCGGCGCAAAAGACAATATTGCCCGTTCTCTGAATGAGCGCGGATGTCAGGTTACCGTATATCCGGCATTTACCAAAGCGGAGGAGATCCTCAGAGATGATCCTGACGGCATTATGCTGTCCAACGGACCCGGGGATCCGAAAGAGTGTACTTCTATTATAGAAGAAATCAAAAAGCTTTATGATTCACAGGTTCCCATATTTGCCATCTGTCTTGGTCATCAGCTTATGGCATTGGCAACAGGCGCGGATACCAGAAAGATGAAATACGGCCACAGAGGCGGAAATCACCCCGTAAAGGACCTGGAGACAGGCAGGGTATATATTTCATCACAGAACCATGGATATATGGTAGATACGGACACCTTGAACCCTCAGGTGGCAGTGCCGGCATTTGAGAATGTCAATGATAAGACGAACGAGGGATTGAAATATACAGGTAAGAATATATTTACCGTACAGTTCCATCCGGAGGCATGTCCTGGACCCCAGGATTCCGGATATCTGTTTGACAGGTTTATGAAAATGATGGAGGTGAGCGAATAATGCCGAAGATTCAGGATATTAAAAAAGTGCTTGTGATCGGCTCCGGTCCGATCATCATCGGACAGGCAGCAGAGTTTGACTATGCGGGAACACAGGCGTGCCGCTCTTTAAAGGAAGAAGGAATCGAGGTTGTACTTCTGAACTCCAATCCAGCCACCATTATGACAGATAAGGATATTGCGGATAAGGTTTATATTGAACCTCTGACTGTGGAAGTGGTGGAGCAGCTTATCATAAAAGAAAAGCCCGACAGCGTACTGCCCACTTTGGGTGGTCAGGCCGGACTGAATCTGGCTATGGAGCTGGAGGAGAGAGGCTTTTTAAAGGAGCAGAATGTGCGCTTGATCGGCACCACTTCTGAGACCATCAAGAAGGCTGAGGACCGTCAGGAATTTAAAGATACCATGGAAAAGATCGGTGAGCCGGTCGCTGCGTCTTTGGTGGTGAAGACCGTGGAAGATGGTATTGCGTTTACAAAGACGATCGGATATCCTGTGGTTCTCCGTCCTGCCTATACCTTGGGCGGAAGCGGCGGCGGCATTGCCTATGATGAGGCGCAGCTTGTGGAAATCCTGGAAAACGGCCTTCGCCTCTCACGTGTGGGTGAGGTACTGGTTGAGCGCTGTATTGCCGGATGGAAAGAGATTGAGTATGAGGTTATGCGCGACGGTGCGGGCAACTGCATCACCGTATGTAATATGGAAAATATAGACCCTGTGGGCGTGCATACAGGTGACAGTATCGTTGTGGCGCCGTCCCAGACACTGGGTGACAAGGAATATCAGATGCTGCGTACCTCGGCCTTAAATATTATTACAGAGCTGGGGATCACCGGCGGCTGTAATGTACAGTATGCTCTGAATCCCGACAGCTTTGAATACTGTGTCATTGAGGTAAATCCCCGTGTGTCACGTTCCTCTGCGCTGGCCTCCAAGGCAACCGGATATCCAATCGCCAAGGTGGCAGCCAAGATTGCTCTGGGCTATACCCTGGATGAGATCCCCAATGCCATTACGGGCAAAACTTATGCCAGTTTCGAGCCTATGCTGGATTACTGCGTTGTGAAGATCCCTCGTCTGCCTTTTGATAAATTTATCAGCGCAAAGAGGACACTTACCACACAGATGAAGGCTACCGGAGAGGTTATGAGTATCTGCAATAACTTCGAGGGTGCCCTTATGAAAGCCATCCGTTCACTGGAGCAGCATGTGGACAGCCTTATGTCCTATGACTTCAAAAAACTGTCAGAGGAGGAACTGACAGAGGAACTGAAGATCGTGGACGATATGAGGATCTGGAGGATTGCCGAAGCTGTGCGCAGGGGCATTTCCTATGAAGAGATCCATGCTGTCACCAAGATCGATCTGTGGTTTATTGATAAGATCGCTGTCCTTGTGGAGATGGAGCAGGCGCTTATCTCACAGGAGCTTACAGAGGACCTGCTCCGTGAGGCAAAGAGAATTGAATTTCCGGATAATGTCATTGCGCGTCTCACCGGCAAAAAAGAGGAAGAGATCAAGGAACTGCGCCATGAGTGGGGAATCACGGCAGCGTATAAGATGGTAGATACCTGCGCGGCTGAATTTGCGGCTGCCACACCGTATTATTACTCTGTCTACGGCGGAGAAAATGAGGCGGAAGGGAAGTCGGAGAAGAAAAAAGTTCTGGTTCTCGGTTCCGGTCCTATCCGTATCGGCCAGGGAATTGAGTTTGACTTCTGTTCTGTGCACTGTACCTGGGCTTTCAAAAAAGAGGGTTATGAGACGATCATCATCAACAACAATCCTGAGACGGTAAGTACAGACTTTGACATTGCAGATAAACTGTATTTTGAACCGCTGACTCCGGAGGATGTGGAGAATGTGGTAAATATAGAAAAGCCCGACGGCGCTGTGGTGCAGTTTGGCGGTCAGACAGCTATTAAGCTGACAGAAGCTCTGATGAAGATGGGTGTAAAAATACTGGGAACATCCGCCGAGGATGTGGATGCTGCGGAGGACAGAGAGCTTTTCGATAAGATCCTGGAGGAATGTCATATTCCGAGACCTCAGGGGCATACAGTATATACGGCAGACGAGGCCATCCGTGTGGCAAACACACTGGGCTATCCCGTACTGGTCCGGCCTTCCTACGTGCTGGGCGGACAGGGTATGCAGATCGCCATCAATGACGAGGATGTGGACCAGTATATCGGCATTATCAACAGGATCGCACAGGAACATCCCATTCTGGTAGATAAGTACCTGCAAGGCAAAGAGATCGAGGTAGATGCCATATGTGATGGAGAGGATATCCTGATCCCGGGTATCATGGAGCATATTGAGCGTGCGGGTATCCATTCCGGCGACAGTATTTCCGTATATCCGGCCCGGACCATCACCGATACGGCAAAGAAAACCATCGAGGAGTACACCAGGAGACTGGCAAAATCCCTGCATGTTATCGGTATGATCAACATACAGTTTATCGTGTGCGGTGAGGATGTGTATGTTATCGAAGTAAATCCTCGTTCCAGCCGGACCGTGCCGTATATCAGCAAGGTGACAGGGATTCCTATTGTACCGCTGGCCACAAAAATGATTCTGGGATATAAATTAAAAGAACTGGGATATAAATCCGGTCTGCAGCCGGAGGCAAAGCACATTGCCATCAAGATGCCGGTATTCTCCTTTGAAAAAATCCGGGGGGCTGACATCAGCCTTGGACCGGAGATGAAGTCTACGGGTGAGTGTCTGGGCATTGCAGAGTCCTTTAATGAAGCACTCTACAAGGCGTTTTTAGGAGCAGGAATTAATCTGCCGAAGCATAAGAACATGATCATCACAGTAAGGGATGAGGATAAGCAGGATATCGTACCGATCGCCCGGCGTTTTGAGGCTTTGGGATACCGTATCTATGCCACCAGAAGTACCGCTAAGGTTCTGAATGAGAACGGTGTGAAGGCTGTCCGCACAAATAAGATTGAGCAGGCGTCTCCAAACCTGATGGATCTTATCCTTGGACATAAGATCGATCTGGTCATCGATACTCCGTCCCAGGGTGTGGAAAAAGCAAAAGATGGATTTATCATCCGCCGGAATGCCATTGAGACAGGCGTCAATGTGCTGACTGCCCTGGATACGGCAGAGGCACTTGTGACCAGTCTGGAGAACACAGATATCCAGAAACTGGAACTGATCGATATTGCGACTATATAATAATGTGACATAAAGACAACCGCCGTATGATTTTTTTGCGGCGGTTTCTTACATAAGGGAGGGTGTAATGGATTTTATTGAATTACTGAAGGTTATTTTTCTTGGAATTGTGGAGGGCATTACAGAATGGCTCCCCATCAGCAGCACGGGCCATCTGATCCTGGTGGAGGAATTTGTAAAGCTGGATGTGAGTAAACAATTCTGGGAAATGTTTATGGTGGTGATCCAGCTCGGAGCTATCATGGCAGTTGTGGTGCTGTATTTTAAGGACCTGTGGCCATTTCACAACAGGAAGCCAAAGCATCATAATGTGACAAAGATTGAGAAAACGGCCGGGTTTATCTGTCGTTTTGTGCAGATAGACAAAATGGTCATGTGGTTTAAGATCGTTGTGTCCTGTCTGCCTGCGATCATTGTGGCGCTGCCTTTCAATGATTTTATTGAAGAAAAGTTTAATAATTATTTTGTGGTAGCTGTTATGCTGATCGTGTACGGCGTGCTGTTTATCCTTATTGAGGATTATAATAAGAAAAGGGAACCGGCGGTAAATTCTATCGCTGAGATTTCCTGGAAGATGGCACTTCTCATCGGTGTATTCCAGCTTTTGGCCGTGATTCCGGGAACTTCCCGCTCGGGAGCCACCATTATCGGCGGAATCCTTCTGGGAGCTTCCAGAACCGTTGCAGCGGAATATACGTTTTTTCTGGCAATTCCAACCATGTTTGGCGCCAGTCTGCTGAAGCTGGTCAAATTCGGTCTGCATTTTACAGGGGCAGAGCTGATGATACTGATCGTGGGAATGGCAGTTTCCTTTGGAGTTTCCATTCTGGCGATCAAATTTCTTATGGGATATATTAAGAAGCATGATTTCAAAGTGTTCGGCTGGTACAGGATCGTGCTGGGGGTTATCGTGCTCCTCTATTTTACCATTGCCGGTTAATCAATAGCACAGAAAGATATGCAGCCATTCAGCAGGTCTGTGCCTCGCAATGGGTGCTGCCGGGTATGGGGCGGACAGTAATACAGAGATATGACAAAAGGGCATTGCAGCTGCAATGCCCTTTTGTCGTCTGTAAAATAGGGGTAAGCTATTTTACAGACATTAGAGAAATGGGAAACAATATGTCAGTAATCCCTGCCTATATTTCTGGCTGTCATATAGGCAGTGGATGTAGCTGCCGTGATATTCTGCGGGGTCACACAGTCCCCCAGCATGTAAAATTCAGGTGCGCAGCAAGCAAGAGCTGTGGTCTCTTCCCTCAGCGGCTTCTGGCCGGCTGCATAGACTACCTGGTCTGCCTCATAAAATCTGTCACCCCCCGGTGTTCGGCAGGAAACCCCTTTGTCTGTGATCTGAACAGCCTGGGTATTAAACATGATTTTAAGACCGCGTTTTTTGATCTCCGCATGAAGACCGAGCATGTGGAGGAAATTACCTCCGTCGCTCATATGGTCTGTCATCTCCAGGATGGTAACCTGTTTTCCATAGCGTATGAGATGCAGTCCGAGTTCAATTCCTACCAGGCCGGCTCCCAGAATGATAACTCCGGGACCCAGCTTTTCTGCCAAGGGATAAGCCTCCTGAGCAGACAAAACATGATTGTTGTCTATACCTGGTACCTGCGGCCGGGCTGCTTTTGCACCCAGGGCTGCGATGATGACGTCTACGTTTAAGTCCTCCGCATATTCTGGCGTCACTTTCGTCTGCAGGCGAATTTCTATATTTTTATCTTCCTCAACACATTTCGCCTGCTGGTTTAAATAGTAATCCAGGTTTTTCTTAAAGGCGACGTCCTCTTCACAGCGAAGTACACCGCCCAGCCGCTCATTTTTTTCACAGAGAATTACGCTATGTCCCATTTGGGAACAGGTAAGAGCCGCCTGCATACCGCCTACGCCTCCGCCGACTACCAGAACTTTTTTCTTTACCTGCGCACAGGTGGGAGCATACCTAAGCTCCAGTTCACGGCCGGTTTCCGGGTTGATGGCACAGTAAGGTTCCCCGTTTGTCAGCTCACTGGAAAAACAGGAGAGGCAGCGCATACATTTTCTCGCTTTGTCCTCGTGTCCTGTACGGATCTTGTTTGGAAAATCAGGATCTGCCAGTAATTCTCTGCCCAGTTCCACAACATCAGCTTTTCCCGAAGCCAGGATTTCTTCCATAAGCCCGGGGTCTGAGAGCGCGCCGATAGTGGCAACCGGAGTGTTTACGTGTTTCTTGATCTCTGCTGCCAGATGCACATTGCATCCGTCATCCAGAAACATACTTGGATGGGTGACGGCAAATACTTCCTCCACCTCATGATTACCTGCGGAGACATGGATCAGATCCGCGTGTCCGTCAAGCTGTTTGGCAATGGCAATACCATTTTCTATGTCATAGCCTCCGTCGTAGCATTCGGAGCCGCTGATGCGGACTTCCACGGGGAAACCTGCCCCGCAGGCTTTGTGAATGCCGTCAACGATGGAGAGCAGAAGTCTGCTTCTGTTTTCAATGTCCGGTCCGCCCCATTTGTCATTTCTGGTATTGGTGATGGGGGACAGGAACTGGTGCAGCATCCATCCGTGTCCGGCATGTACCAGGACCATGCCGAAGCCGCATTTCTTCGCAAGAAGGGCAGCATCTATGTATTTTTGGATGGTACGTTCAATGATCTCTTCTGTCATAGGGCGGATCCTTCTGCCCGCGCATTGGCATTCCACCGGACCATAGGCGATGCCTTTGGCCTCCGCGCCAAAAAAGGAAAGGTCACGGTTGGCGAACATACCGGTGTGCTGCAGCTCTAAAGTGGCTACGGCTCCGTATTGGCTGATGCCGTAGGCGATCCTTGATATGCCCCGGTCTATATTGGGAGTGTCGAGTGCAATATGTGTTGCCCCGCCTCTTCCCAGCTCCCCGTCTACAATTCCCTCGAAGGTGGCAACGCTGGCAGCGCCTCCCATGGCTTTTCTGCCATAGTAGGCCGCAGCGCCGTCGTTTAGGTAGCCGTCGCCATTCAGATTCTGGTAACCGGTCGGGGAGGCGAAGATTCGGTTACGGAAAAGTACATTGCCTAGCTGAATGGGGGCAAACAGATGAGGGTATTTAAAATCTGATATTTTTATAAAGGACTGACTCCTTTCACATGGCTCCCGCCAGCACGAAGCCTGGGAGGCTGGCGGGAGAGAGTTAGGATGCTCTGTCTTTATAGTATCCCGGATCCTGCAAAGTGTAAATCCATGAATCTGATTGCTTTTTTTGCTGTATGGTGTACAATGTGTATGATGGGTTGAAAAAAGGAGAAGTATATATGAGACTGAACAGTATTATGATATATTACCAGTTGTCCAAACGATTTAAAATAAATCATGCACAATATTCACAACGATATCCGGTGGGGCGCCCTGTATTTTATGAGCCATCTGTCTATACAGAGGGGAGAGCCGTCATTGTGGACGCAAAGGATGCTCTACACTGTGTCAATAGACTTACAGGCTGCGTTCTCCTGATCATCGGTTCTGCGGGGGCGGCCTGTGACCGGGGAAATAACGACATAGTCTTTCTGGAAGAAGGGATATCAGAGAAGACACTGTTTAATGTGCTGACAGAGATTTTCGATATTTTTGACAGTTGGGATGAGGAACTTAACAGGATAGTCAACGGCAATGTGGGATATCAGGAAATTCTGGACAGCTGCCGGATGATGCTCCCGGAACCGGCAGCACTTATGGACGGAGATTTTAAATATATTGCATATTCAAATGATGAGAGGATGTACCGGAATTTTGTGGATGATATGAACCAGCTTCCGCTGGAGGATGTAAATGATCTGACCAGCATGCCCGGATTTAAGGAACTGGAACAGCGAAGAGAGGCTTTTGTGTATACAGCAGGTGAAGTGGTGATCTATAAAAACATATACCATGAGAATGGTTATGTGGGACGTCTGTCTCTCTTGATCGAGGAGGGTCAGGAGGAGTCAAAGACGGAATATGAGAAATCCGTTTTTGATCATCTTGCAGGATATGTGGAGCGGCTTTATGACCAGTGCGGAGGGTTTGAACTGGGGCCTCCGCGGCTGGCAGATCTGCATCACATGCTGAAAAAATGTCTGGAGACAGACGGGGCGGACGAGGGAGAGCTTCTGCGGCTTTTGTGGTCAAATAAAAATCTGCCCGGGGATGTTTACTATATGCTGACCATCCGTGAGAATATTCTCCAGAGAGGAAAGGCATATAATATGAGGTATCTCTGTTCACAGATGGAGCGGATGTGGCCGGGAACATATTGTGTGACACATAACGGTGACATTGCCATGCTGTTTAACCAGAAGATGTTTTCCAAATCTACAAATCTGGAATTCCACAAGGAAATGGTATATTTTCTGCGGGAGAGTGTGCTGGCAGCCGGGTGCAGCCGGGAATTTACGGATATCTCCTGTATACGCAGCGCTTACCGGCAGGCGGAGTTTGCCATGGAGATGGGGCTGAGAAAAAATTTTACATATTGTTATCATAAATTTGATGATTATGGGCTGGATTTCCTGGTAAAATACGGTGTGGGAAATTTTCTGCCGGAACAGGTCTGCAGCAGAGAACTGCTTGCCCTGTACCGATATGACAGAGAAAATGAGACTTCCTATTATAAAACACTTTTAACTTATGCGCGCCTGCAGTATAATGCAGTGGCGTCCGCCAAGGCGCTGTACATACACCGCAGCTCTTTTATCAACAGAATGGAGCGGATCCGGGAACTGATCCACCTGGATTTGGAGGACCCGGAGGAGAGGCTGTATCTGCTTCTCTCATTTCGGATCATGGAGGAATACAGTTCCAAGAGCGGGGAAAAATGAAATTAATGAAAAGATATGGAGTGCATTTATGGAGAGCCGAGATAAACAGATATTGGATTTGGCCATGGAGGCGGGAAAAACTCTGCTGGATGCAGGGGCGGAAATCTTCCGCGCGGAGGAGACCATACAGAGGATCGTCAAAGCCTATGGAATAGAAAAAAGTAATGCGTTTGTGATGAGTACCGGGATTTTCCTGACTGCGGAGAATAAAGGGCAGGAGATTTACGCTCAGGTCAGACATATTCCCATCAATTCGGCCAGACTTAATACAGTGGCAGCCGTCAACCAGCTTTCCAGAGAAATCGTGGAGGGAAGGTACACGGTGGAGGAGGCATGGGAGAGGCTGGAGGCCATTAAAAATATGCCCGGAAAAAAGGATTTTACCAGAATCCTGGCATCCGGTGTAGGCTCCGCCAGCTTCTGTTACGTATTGGGGGGCGGTATCCGGGACGCGGCGGCAGCTTTTTTAGCGGGATTTCTATTGTATGTCCTGCTGGTAGTGCTGGAGAAAAGGGAAAAAAAGACATCAAAGATCGTGTTGAACTTACTTGGGGGATTCTGGGCATCGTTTCTGGCTGTGGTATTCTACCGGATGGGGGTGGGAGATAATTATGGAAGTATTCTTGTTGGCTCCATCATGCCCCTGGTGCCCGGTGTTTCGTTTGTGAATTCTATACGGGATTTTGCAGACGGAGACTACATTGGAGGCGGCGTCAGAATGCTGGATACGCTGCTTGTGGCTCTGGGTATTGCCCTTGGTGTGGGACTTATGTACATGCTTTATTATAAAGTGACAGGAGGTTTTCTCTTATGATGGTGATACAGGGAGCGGCGCAGTTTGCTGCTGCGTTTTTGGGGACGGTGGCTTTTTCCGTGTTGTTTTCTGTGCCCAGGGAACACTATCCCCTTTGCGGAACTATAGGGGGGATCGGATGGCTGATCTGCTGGATCTGTACGAATCCTTTCCATATGAGCGCGGTTACAGGGAGCTTTATCGCCACAGTATTTATCGTGACAGCCTCCCGTATTGGAAGTACAGTGAGAAAGTGTCCGGTCACATTGTTTCTGATCGCCGGTATTTTCCCTCTTGTGCCCGGAATCGGTATCTACAGGACGATTTACTATACCCTGATGAAGGAGAGCGCACAGAGTCTGTACTACGGAAGGCAGACCGTCGGTATTGCCCTGGCTATGGTGCTGGGGATCGTATCCGTATTTGAGATACCGCAGAAGACGATCAACCGGATTTTCAGAAAGAAAAAACAGGAAAAAAACTGATTATTTCTGTTTTCATTTAAAATTTCTTTAGAGTTTTTCGTTTTATTTTAGAAAATCGTCATAGTTTCATCACATTTTCTCCCTATAATAGGACTTGGATAGTTGATAAACCACTCACTATCTCCCCCCTCAAGTTGAAAAGGCCCGGTACGCGAGTATCGGGTTTTTTCTTTTCTACAGTTGCTTTTTTCCACCGCCCTGTTATAATATAATAATCGTAACTGTTCAGTATCCTCACAGTTACAAGCAAAAGTCCATGCAGAACCGCCTTTGGCCATGGGATTTTGCCTGACTGCTGAACGTTTTCGTACGGTCAGCGCAGCAAAAGCGCAGACCTGCTGAATAGCTGCTGATCATTATACAGTTTGAAAAGGGGTACTTTATATGACAAAAAAGAGAGTAGTAGTGGCATTGGGACACAGAGCATTGGGTACCACATTGCCTGAACAGAAAAATGCAACAAAAAGGACAGCAAAAATAATCGCCGATCTGGTGGAAGCAGGGGCAGAGGTTATTATCACTCACAGCAATGCTCCCCAGGTGGGAATGATCCATACAGCAATGAACGAATTTGGAAAGGTACATCCTGACTATACGGCAGTGCCCATGTCCGTATGTGCGGCAATGAGCCAGGGCTACATCGGTTATGATGTGCAGAATGCCATCCGTGCAGAGCTTTTAAGACGCGGCATCTACAAACCGGTGAGTACAGTCCTCACCCAGGTTACAGTAGATCCATATGATGATGCGTTCCATGAGCCGGTCAAGGTGATCGGAAGGACCCTCACAGAAGAAGAAGCAGAAGCTGAGGAGAAAAAGGGAAACTACGTGACCAAGACCAGCAGCGGCTACCGCAGGATCGTAGCGGCACCAAAACCACAGGACATTGTGGAGATTGATGCTATCCGTGTCCTGGCAGACGCGGGCCAGATCGTCATTGCCTGCGGCGGCGGCGGAATTCCCGTCCTGGAGCAGGGAGAAGAGCTTCACGGAGCCAGCGCGGTGATTGAAAAAGACCTGATAAGCGGAAAACTGGCAGAGATGCTGGACGCAGATGAGCTTCTCATCCTCACAAGTGTAGAAAAAGTGTCCATAAACTACAAATCAGACACAGAGCAGTACCTGGACCACATCACCACAGCCCAGGCCAGACAATACATGTCAGAGGACCAGTTCGAGCCATCCACCATGCTCCCTAAAATAGAGGCATCCGTAAACTTTGTGGAAAAGAAAAAAGGCCGCCGTGCAGTCATCACCTCCATAGACAAAGCCAAATCCGCTTATCTTGGAAAAACAGGCACCATCATAGAATAAACCAGTAAAGATCCAGCACTCCAAGCCATGACCGATTCACCATCAAACGCATACAATAATACAAAAGAACTAAAGCCCAATCCCTGAACCGCCGCCTTCCCATTTTGGGTTGCAGTTCAGAACTTCCGGCTTTAGTTCTTTCTTTTTCCACCGCTGTGAAGAAATGCGTGTTTGTTCCGCCCGAGAAAATCAGGGATGAGGAGAGGGATGGGCGTGTAGGTCTGTGGCAGCGAGGTTAAGTGGAAGGTTCTGTGAGATCCACCGTCTACGGAGACTTAGGCGAGAGCCCATTGGCGAGCGTCTTAGTCGCAGTTGGCGGTTAGCTCACAGGTTCTGGAACGTCGAGCGGCCACAGACCTACACGCCCATCCCTCCCCTCATCCCGTCCCACCAGCCACACCCCATTCCTTCCATCCATTCCTTCCATCCATTTTCCCACAAAACCCTTGCCTCCACAACAAACCCTATGTTATTCTATACTTCAAAGGGCACTCCCGGCATTCCGGGACCGCCCGACCAGTCCCGGCAGCAGATACCTGCTTCCGGATTCCATGAAAGGGGACAGATTGAGAATGAGACTGACTGAACTTTTAAAAAACCTTGAATATATATGCGTACAGGGCAGCCTGGACAGAGAAGTGAGGAGTGTAGTCTTTGATTCCCGAAAAGCGGATGAGGACTCTCTTTTTATTTGTATCAAAGGCGCTGTATCGGACGGCCACAGATACGCCGGGGACGTTGCGGTAAAAGGAGCTTCTGTTCTGATCGTGCAGGATGATGTGACGGTTCCGGAACAGGTGACGGTGATCAAAGTGCCGGACAGCCGGTATGCTATGGCCTGTATCTCCGCTGCGTGGTTCGGCCATCCTGCCAGGAAACTGAAGGTAATCGGGATCACAGGAACAAAAGGCAAGACTACCACCACTTACCTTGTAAAATCCATTCTGGAAAACGCAGGGCATAAAGTAGGCCTGATCGGAACCATAGAGGCTATTATCGGCGATAAAGTTATACCTGCTGCCAATACTACTCCGGAGTCCTATGTGGTACAACAGTATTTTGCAGAGATGGCAGAGGCAGGTTGCGACAGTGTGGTCATGGAGGTCTCATCACAGGGGCTGATGCTCCACCGGACAGCGGGTTTTATTTTTGATCTGGGCATTTTTACCAATATTGAACCGGATCATATCGGTCCTAATGAACACAAAGATTTTGAGGACTATATCCGCTGCAAGGGTATGCTGTTCAAACAGTGCAGAGTGGGGATCGTGAATGCTGACGATGAACATCTGGAAAAAGTGCTGGAGGGCCATACCTGCAGGCTGGAAACCTTCGGTTTCAGTGAGAAGGCTGATCTTCGTGCAAGAGATCTGCATCTCGTCACAGGAAAAGGCACGCTGGGAATTGCCTATCAGGCGGAAGGACTTATGAATTTTCCGGTGGAGATCGATCTTCCCGGCAAATTCAGTGTCTACAATTCTCTGACTGCCATTGCCATCTGCCGTCATTTCGGAGTCAGTGTGGAAAATATCCAGAAGGCTCTCAAAGCTGCAAAAGTAAAGGGAAGGATCGAGATGGTAAAAGTCTCTGATTCGTTCACGCTTATGATAGATTATGCCCACAATGCCATGAGTTTAGAGAGCCTGCTGACCACTCTGCGGGAGTATGAACCCACGCGTCTTGTGTGTCTGTTTGGATGCGGCGGAAACCGCTCGAAGCTCCGCCGTTATGAAATGGGGGAGGTGTCGGGGCGTCTTGCGGATCTGACTATTATAACCTCAGATAATCCCAGAGATGAAGAGCCGCAGGCCATTATTGATGACATTAAGATTGGAATCAGCAAAACCTCCGGCAAATATGTGGAGATTCCGGACAGAAAAGAGGCGATTGCCTACGCTATCCACCATGGCAGGCCCGGGGACATTGTAGTTCTTGCCGGCAAAGGGCATGAGGATTACCAGGAGATCAAAGGAAAGAAGTATCCCATGGATGAGAGAGATTTGATCCGGGATATTTTGGCTGAGCGGATGTAAGAGGGCCGGCCGGAATACGGAGTGGATATATGAACAGACTATATGCAGATATAATAGTGGATATCTCCCAGGAGAAGCTGGACCGGACCTTTCAGTATGAGATTCCAGAGCATCTGCAGGAATACATTCAGATAGGAACAAAAGTAAGAGTTCCCTTTGGAAACGGCGGCAGGGAGATCACAGGCTATGTCATAGATATTACCGGACAGCCAAAGGTAGAGGCATCCAGAATGAAACAGATCTTGGGTCCTGAGAGTCAGGGGATCCCCATTGAATCCCGGTTGATCTCCCTGGCTGCATGGATCGCCAAGAACTATGGTTCCACCATGAACCAGGCCCTGAAAACAGTTCTGCCGGTAAAAGAAAAGAAGAAAAAACAGGAGAGAAAATTCCTAGTTTTAAAGGCTTCCAGGGAGGAGGCGCAGCAGTTCCTGGAAGAGTGTGAGAAAAAGCATTTTAAAGCAAAAGCGCGTCTCATGGCAGGCCTTCTTGCACAGTCGCCTATGCCTTATGAGCAGGCTGCAGGAGTATGGAAGGCAGCTCCTGCGGTGATCCGCGGACTGGAAGAAAAAGGAATGCTCCTGGTGGAGAGTGAGCGGGTGTGGAGAAGTCCTGTGCACACGGGACAGCAGGAGATCATTAAAAAAGAGCTGAATGCCTGCCAGAGAGAGGCTGTGGGGAGGATACTGGAGGAATGGCAGCAGGAGACACCCCGTCCCACACTTATCTACGGTGTCACAGGCAGCGGTAAGACAGAGGTGTACATGGAGCTGATCGAGGCAGTTCTTTCAAAAGGACAGCAGGTCATTGTCCTCATTCCGGAGATTGCCCTTACCTATCAGACCGTGGAGCGTTTTAGCCGGAGGTTCGGTTCGGGTGTCTCTTTTATGCATTCCCGGCTTTCAGCAGGAGAGCGTTTTGACCAGTTTGAGCTGGCCCGAAAGGGAGACATCTCTATTGTCGTAGGCCCCCGTTCCGCTCTGTTTACCCCCTTTCCAAACCTGGGGCTTATCGTCATTGATGAGGAGCATGAGGCCTCATATAAAAGTGAGAAGACTCCCTGTTATCATGCCAGGGAGGTGGCAGTCAGAAGAGGACAAGTGGAAAACGCAAGGATCGTCATGGGTTCAGCTACCCCTTCCCTGGAGAGCTATGAAAAAGGAGTGAGCGGTTCCTATCAGCTTCTGGCCCTGGACCGCAGATATGAGAACAGGGCACTTCCAAAAGTCTATACTGTGGATCTGAAGGAGGAGCTGAAAGCGGGCAACCGTTCCATTTTCAGCGGGCTTCTCCAGGAAAAGATCAAAGACAGGCTGGAGAAAAAAGAACAGATCATTCTGTTTCTGAACCGCAGGGGATATACGGGTTTTGTGAGCTGCCGTTCCTGTGGGCATGTGATGAAATGTCCTCACTGCGATGTCTCACTGACCTCCCATAGAAACGGAAAATTGATCTGCCATTACTGCGGATATACTATCCCTGATGTGCAGAAGTGTCCTTCCTGCGGTTCTCCGTTCATCGGAGGATTCAAAGCGGGGACACAGCAGATCGAGGAGATGGTGCATCGCCTGTTTCCGCAGGCAAAGGTCCTCAGGATGGATGCGGATACCACGCGAAAGAAGGATGACCATGAGAAGATCCTGGCCTCTTTTGCGAGAAATGAGGCAGATGTACTGGTGGGTACGCAGATGATCATAAAAGGCCACGATTTTCCCAATGTAACGCTGGTGGGGGTTCTTGCTGCTGATCTTTCCTTAAACGGGGAGGATTTCCGTGCAGGAGAGAGAACCTTTCAGATCCTGACCCAGGCTGTAGGCCGTGCGGGAAGGGGAGAAAAACCGGGGGAGGCGGTCATTCAGACGTATCAGCCGGAGCACTACAGCATTCAGGCGTCTGCCGGGCAGGATTACCCTGGGTTTTATAAGGAGGAGATTGCCTACCGGATGCTCATGGGCTATCCTCCGGCCAGGGCAATGGCCGCTGTACGGGGAGCCTGTGCAGATGAAAATCTTCTGTATCAGGGGCTTTCTTATTGTAAAAAATATATAGAAAAGATATATCCCGGAGAGGATCTGATCCTCATAGGACCGGCGCCTGAGAGTGTGTCAAAAGTCCAGGATATGTATAAAATGGTGATCTATATGAGACACCGGGACCGCAGGATACTGGTTCAGATCAAGGATTGTCTGGATCGGTACATTGCGGTAAACAAAGGATTTGATAAAATGTTTATCCAGTTTGATTTTAATATATGATCAGTAAAAATGAAAAGGAGAAAAAAGAGATATGGCATTGAGAAACATCAGAACACAGGGAGACAGTATACTGACAAAGAAATGCAGAAAAGTGGAGGCTGTGACGCCGAAGCTGAAGGAACTGATAGAGGATATGTTTGACACTATGTATGATGCCTATGGAGTGGGACTGGCAGCGCCTCAGGTCGGCGTGCTGAAGCAGATCGTGGTGATCGATACCACAGGGGAGGACCCTCACGTGCTGATCAACCCTGAGATTGTTGAGACCTCCGGCTCCCAGACAGGAGACGAGGGCTGTCTGAGCATTCCGGGGATGTCAGGAACTGTGACGCGCCCTAATTATGTGAAGGTAAGAGCCTTTAATGAAAATATGGAAGAATACGAACTGGAGGGGACCGAACTGCTGGCAAGAGCTATCTGTCATGAGACAGACCACCTTCAGGGCAAAATGTATACGGAACTGGTGGAAGGCGAGCTTCGCAGGAACAGCTATGAGGAGGACGAAGAATGAGAGTAGTCTTTATGGGAACCCCGGATTTTGCCGTGGGTACGCTGGAGGCCCTGCTGGAAGCCGGTCATGAGGTGGTAGCTGTGGTGACCCAGCCTGATAAGCCAAAGGGCAGAGGAAAGACTCTGATGCCCACTCCGGTAAAGGAGGCAGCCCTTGCCCGCATGATCCCGGTGCTGCAGCCGAAAAAAGTGCGGGAGCCGGAATTTGTGGAGACACTGCGGAAGATAGGACCTGATGTGATCGTGGTGGCTGCTTTTGGCCAGATCATCTCAAAGGAAATTCTGGAAATGCCCAGATATGGATGCATCAATGTGCACGCATCTCTTCTTCCGGCTTACCGGGGAGCGGCGCCGATCCAGTGGGCTGTCATCAACGGGGATAAAGAGTCAGGTGTCACTATCATGCGTATGAATGAGGGGCTGGACACCGGTGATATGATCGATAAAGTGGTGGTTCCCCTGGATGAAAATGAGACGGGAGGCAGCCTGTTTGACAAGCTGAGCGCAGCAGGGGCAAAGCTCTGCGCAGAGGTACTGGAAAAACTGGAAAACGGCACTGCTGTGTTTGAAAAGCAGCCGGAACTGAGCACTACGGATTATGCAGCCATGATCGATAAGAAGATGGGGAAGATCAACTGGGAGCGCCCGGCAAAAGAGATTGAACAGCTCATCCGCGGCTTGAACCCATGGCCCAGCGCGTACACTTTCATGAAGGGCAAAAGCCTGAAGCTGTGGACAGCTTCTGTGGTTTATGAAGAGAGAGAGGCGGTTCCGGGAGAAATTGTGGAAATCAGAAAAGAAGGGATCCTGGTTAAGACAGGTGAAGGCCTTCTGCTGATCCGGGAGCTGCAGCTAGAAGGAAAGAAAAGAATGGACACCGCGGCTTTTCTGCGGGGATATACAGTAGATAAAGGATGGATACTCGGGGAGTAAAGAGGAAAACAAATGACAGGCAGAGTGAATATAAGGGAGTTAATATTAGGAATACTATTGGAGATAAATAAAGAGGGGCAGTACAGTCACATTGCCATCCGCAGTACATTGGAAAAATATCAGTATCTGGAGAAAACAGAGCGGGCATTTATCACAAGAGTGTGTGAAGGAACTCAGGAGAACCAGATACGAATCGATTATATCATCAATTACTTCTCTAAGGTGAAGGTGGAGAAGATGAAGCCCCTGATCCGGGAGCTTTTAAGAAGCAGTGTCTACCAGTTGCTCTATATGGACAACGTTCCTGACAGTGCGGTCTGCAACGAGGCAGTCAAACTGGCCAGAAAAAAAGGATTTTACAATCTGACAGGTTTTGTAAACGGTGTTCTGAGGGGAATCGCAAGAGATTATAAAAAAATACCTTTCCCCGCCAAAGAGCATAAAGTGGAGTACCTCTCCGTCACATACTCCATGCCTGTGTGGCTGGTGGTACAGTTTATAGACCAGTTTGGGTTTGAAAATACAGAGAAAATGCTGCAGGCTTCCATGGAACAGCGGCCTGTGACGGTTCGTATAAAAGAATATCTCACGGACAGGGAGCAGGTGATACAGAGCCTGAAAATGGAGGGCGTAAAAGTGGAGAAAGCCCCCTATGTGGAAAATGCCTATTATCTGAGCGGTTATGATTATCTCCCCGCACTCACAGCATTTCGCATGGGAAATATACAGGTGCAGGATGTGAGTTCCATGCTTGCAGGGGAGGCAGCCAGTCCTCAAAAGGGCAGCTATGTCATTGATCTGTGCGCGGCCCCGGGAGGAAAAACCATCTGTGTGGCGGACAAAATGCAGGGAACAGGACTGGTGGATTCCAGAGATGTAAGCGAGAAGAAAGCGGATCTCATCCGTGAAAATGTGGAACGTATGGGTATGGCAAACATCAGTGTATCGGTTCATGACGCCACAGTATTTGACCATGAGTCTGTGGAAAAAGCAGACCTTGTCTTGGCGGATGTGCCCTGTTCCGGACTTGGCGCCATGGGGAAAAAGACGGATATCAAGTATAAGATCACACCGGGAAAACAGGAGGAACTGGTGGAGCTTCAGCGAAAGATCCTGGAGCAGGCAGCCTGCTATGTGAAACCCGGCGGTGTACTTCTGTACAGCACATGCACGGTGTGCAGAGAGGAGAACCTGGAAAATGTACTCTGGTTTACCAGGGAATATCCATATAAGCTGGAGAGCATAGATGATTTTCTCTGTGAAGAGCTGAGAAGTGAAACTACAAAACAAGGATATTTACAGCTTCTGCCCGGGGTCCATAAGTGCGATGGATTCTTTCTGGCAAGGCTTAGAAGGATAGAGTAAAATGGAACCAACAGATATAAAATCCCAGTCTCTGGAAGAGCTGAAGGAGACAGTGGAAGCCCTGGGAGAAAAGCCCTTTCGGGCGAAGCAGCTCTATGAGTGGATGCATGTGAAGCTGGCGGAAAGTTATGATGATATGACAAACCTTTCCAGGACCTTCCGTGAGAAATTAAAGGAGTCCTGCGTCCTCACCACGCTCACGGCCCTGGATGTACAGACTTCCCGGATCGACGGCACACAGAAATACCTATTTGCCCTCCACGACGGGAATGTGGTGGAGAGTGTGCTCATGCGGTATAAGCACGGAAACAGTGTCTGTATTTCCTCCCAAGTAGGGTGTAAAATGGGGTGCAGATTCTGTGCCTCCACCATAGGCGGATGGACCAGAAACCTGACTCCGGCAGAGATGCTGGAACAGATATACAGGATCCAGAAAAACAGCGGTGAAAGGGTGTCTAATGTGGTCGTCATGGGAACCGGTGAACCCCTGGACAATTATGATACTCTGCTTCGCTTCATACATATGATAAGCGATGATAACGGGCTTCATATCAGCCAGAGAAATATTACGGTTTCCACCTGTGGGATCGTTCCAAAGATGGAGGCCTTGGCTGAGGAAAAGCTGCAGATCACACTGGCTTTATCCCTCCATGCATCCAGTCAGGAGAAGCGGGAAGCGCTTATGCCCATCGCTAAAAAATATACCATTTCCCAGGTTCTGGAGGCCTGCAGAAATTACTATGAAAAGACGGGCAGACGCATTACATTTGAGTATGCTCTGGTAGGGGGAGAGAACGATTCCCAGGAGGATGCAAAGCGTCTGGCTGAGCTTATAAAGGGCCTGAACTGTCATGTGAATCTCATACCTGTAAACCCCATAAAAGAGCGCAGTTACGTGCGTTCTGATAAAAAAGTTATCGGGAATTTTCAAAATAAACTTGAAAAATACCAAATTAATGTTACTATTAGAAGAGAAATGGGCCGGGATATCGATGGGGCCTGTGGGCAATTAAGAAAAAGTTATATCGATAAGAAAGAGGATTCGTAGGATGAAGTCATATTCTATCACGGATGTGGGACAGAAGCGGACAGTGAATCAGGATTTTGTATTCACGTCTGAGACCCCTGTGGGCAATCTGCCAAACCTCTTTGTAGTTGCTGACGGCATGGGCGGACACAAGGCAGGAGATTTCGCTTCCAGTTATGCGGTAGAGGTTCTGCTCTCTACTATCAGGGAAGATGAAAACAGCAATCCGGTGAAAATCATCCGGGCTGCGATCGAGACTGCCAACACCCAGCTGCTGAGAGAAGCATCGGACAATGAGGCGATGAGCGGCATGGGCACCACTATGGTGCTGGTGACCATTGTAGGGCATTATGCATATGTGGCCAACGTGGGAGACAGCAGGCTGTATCTGATTGATGAAAATAAGATATCGCAGATCACCAAAGACCATTCTCTTGTGGAGGAGATGGTCCGCATGGGAGAGATATCCAGGGATGATGCAAGGAATCACCCGGATAAAAATATTATTACCAGAGCACTTGGAGCAGGAAGAGATGTGGATGTGGATTTCTTTGACGTTCGCCTGACTCCGGGTGACATTTTGCTGCTTTGCTCAGACGGTCTTTCCAATATGGTGCCGGATGAGGATATCAGGCAGGTGATACTGACCAGCGAAACGCTGGAGGAGGCGGGCCGCAGGCTTGTTTCCATGGCAAACGACAACGGAGGCAGAGATAATATAGCAGTAGTTCTGGTAGAACCAGAGACAAAAGAGGTGGAAGTATGTTAAATGTGGGAGTTATCGTAGGAGAGCGGTACGAGATTGCCGGCAGGGTAGGCTCCGGCGGTATGGCCGATGTCTATAAGGCAAAGGATCATAAATTAAACCGTTTTGTAGCCATGAAAGTTCTGAAGCCGGAATTCAGCGCTGACACGAACTTCATTAAAAAGTTTCAGAGGGAAGCCCAGGCAGCAGCCGGACTTGCCCATCCCAATATTGTAAATGTATTTGACGTTGGAGAGGACCAGGGGATCAATTATATTGTTATGGAACTGGTGGAAGGTATTACTTTAAAAGAATACATCTCCAAAAAAGGCAAACTGACCGTAAAAGAGGCAACCAGTATTGCGATCCAGGTGGCAATGGGACTGGAAGCTGCTCACAACAGAAATATTGTGCACAGGGATATTAAGCCCCAGAATATTATTATTTCTACAGACGGCAAAGTGAAGGTGACGGACTTTGGTATTGCCAGAGCCGCATCCTCCAACACCATCAGCACCAACGCTATGGGTTCTGTACACTACAGTTCACCGGAGCAGGTGCGCGGCGGTTACAGTGATTATAAGAGTGACATTTATTCCCTGGGTATCACCATGTATGAAATGGTCACAGGCAAAGTTCCCTTTGACGGGGATACCACTGTGGCGATCGCCATCAAGCATCTGCAGGATGAAATGATCCCCCCTTCCGAATTTGTGCCTGAGCTTCCCCACAGCCTGGAGGAGATCATTTTAAAATGTACACAGAAAAGCCCGGACAGACGTTACAGCACGCTGGCTGAGCTGATCAATGACCTGAAGCATTCCCTGATAGATCCAAACGGAAGCTTTGTCAATCTGGCTCCTCTGAGCAATCATGCACAGACTGTAGTCATCTCACCGGATGAGATGAAGGAGATCAAGAATGCGGCCTATACTCCGTCCGGCTCCGGCCGTTACAGCGATGATGACGAGGATGAGGATGACGACGATTACGGCTATGACGACGATGAGGATGATGACGAGGATGACGATGACAACGGCAAAGGGATCAGCACAAAGCTTGAAAAGGCCATGACCATCGGCGGACTGATCGTGGGAGCGATCATCATCTGTATCCTGGTATATTTTATTGTGTTTGCATCCGGCGGTTTGAAATTTGGCGGCAAGGATAAAGACAATGATAAAAAGGTTGAAAATACGGATAACTCCGATAAAGAAAACAGCGAAAAAGTTGAAGTTCCGGATCTGACAAACAGTACACCGGATGAAGCACGTACCGCCCTTAACAACCTGAAGCTGGGCTACAAAAAAGGCGGAGAGGAACCCTCCGACACAGTGGAGGCCGGAAAGATCGTCCGTCAGGAAACAGAGGCGGGAACAAAAGTAGACCCCCATACGGAAATCGTATGTTATATCAGTACAGGAACCCAGGAAGTGGAGATTCCAGACCTGGAGAACGAAACCCAAACATCAGCAGAGGCAACTTTAAAAGAGCTGGGATTGCAGACACAGATCAATAAGGCAAACAGCAGTTCTGTGAGCATCGGAAATGTTATTTCCACAGACCCGGCGGCAGGAACCTCCGTGAAGTCAGGCACCACAGTGACGCTGACCATCAGTATCGGTGAAGGCGATACGGCAGCAAGAGTCCCGGATGTGCGCGGATGGGCCGAAGCAGATGCCAAGACAGCTCTTTCTGATGCCGGTCTTGTGCCGGTGGTACAGACTGGTTCTGACCAGACTGTGGACGTAGGTGAAGTGTATGACCAGAGTGTAGCTGCGGGAACGAGAGTGGATGCAGGTACTACAGTGACCATATATGTGAGAAGTGAGGATGCCTCCGGTGAAACACCTACGGGTGAAGGAGGAACCTGGAAAGCTGAAGGCCAGGCACTGGGACAGCCTGCAAGCTATCAGGGCGGCAAAGTCAAGATAGAGCTGGTTCAGACAGATGACCAGGGTAACACCTATTCTGATCAGTCCATGGAAGTGGAAAATCCAGAGTTTCCGCTGTCTATCAGCGATCTTACGGGACACCCGGGAATCACTACCGGTACAGTAGGTCTCTATGAATGGATTGGCGACAGCTATCAGATCATTGACCAGTATGATGTAACATTCCAGAAGGTAGATTAATGCAGGGAAAGATTATCAAAGGAATTGCCGGATTCTACTACGTAAAAGCAGTAGGATCCGGAATTTATGAATGTAAGGCAAAAGGAATATTCCGCAAGGAGAAGATCAAACCCCTTGTGGGGGACAATGTAGAGATTGAGGTCCTGAGTGAAGAGGAAAAGCTGGGAAATGTAGTGGATATCCTTCCTAGAAAGAATGAGTTGATCCGTCCGGCGGTGGCCAATGTGGATCAGGCACTGGTCATATTTGCTGCCAGGGAGCCGAAACCAAACTTCTCTTTGCTGGACCGCTTTTTGGTTATCATGGAGCGCCAGGAAATTCCCGTGGTCATCTGTTTTAACAAGCAGGACCTGGCTGATTCCGGGGAGGCAGACAGAATGCTGGAAATTTACACCTCCTGCGGCTACCGGGTATTGATGACCAGCGCTGCCCGGAAAGAGGGACTGGATGAGCTGAAGGAAATTCTGCGTGGCAGGACCACAACCGTGGCAGGCCCCTCCGGTGTGGGAAAATCTTCCCTCACAAATCTCCTGCAGCAGGGAGTGGTGATGGAAACCGGAGAAATCAGCAAAAAGCTGGGCAGAGGACGCCATACCACAAGACATTCCCAGATCATTGAGGTAGAGCCTGATACGTATCTTCTGGATACACCGGGATTTACTTCTTTTTATGTGGAGGATATGGATAAAGAAGAGCTGCGCCACTATTTCAGGGAGTTTGTTAAATATGAGGGAACCTGCCGTTTCCAGGGCTGTACCCACACCCATGAACCTGGATGCAGTGTAAAAGCAGCGCTTGAGGCGGGAGAAATCCCAAAAGAACGATATGAAAGCTATCTGGAGCTTTACCGGGAGCTTGCAGACAAGAGGAGGTATTGAGGATGAGATACGAACTATCGCCCTCCATTCTGGCAGCAGATTTTGCGTGTCTGGGGGAACAGATAAGCCAGGTGGAAAAGGCCGGGGTAAACTGGCTTCATATTGACGTTATGGACGGGAATTTTGTACCCAGTATTTCCCTTGGGATGCCGGTCATCGCATCTATCAGAAAAAAAAGCAGTCTGTTCTTTGATGTGCATCTGATGGTACAGGATCCGGAGCGTTATATTGAAGAGTTCAAAAAAGCTGGTGCTGATATGCTTACCGTACATGCTGAGGCATGCCCGCATCTGGACAGGACACTGAACTGTATCCGTGAGGCCGGTATGAAAGTCGGCGTTGCCCTGAACCCGGCGACTCCTCTTGTGGCAGTGGAACAAGTGCTGGAATTGGTGGATATGGTCCTTCTTATGACAGTAAATCCCGGATTCGGCGGTCAGAAATACATCCCCTATTCAGCGGATAAGATCCAAAGACTGAGGAAAATGCTGAATGACAGAGGTCTTACAGCTGATATCCAGGTGGATGGAGGCATTTCCGCAAAGACCATTGACCAGGTCCTGGAGGCAGGCGCTAATATTCTGGTGGCCGGTTCGGCTGTCTTTGGCGGGGATATTTTGGCGAACACCAAGGCGTTGACGGAAAAAATAGAGGAATTCCGGAACAGGCAGTGACAGTTGTGCGAAGAGAGGAACATAGAATATGGACACAATACTTTTGTGCGGCGGCCATATGGAAGACGCGTTTGTGCTTGGCTGTATAAAGAAAATAAGCCCGGACTGCATCATTGGCGTTGACAGAGGGCTGGAATTCTGCTACAGGAACAAGATCGTTCCCCAGTATATCCTGGGCGATTTTGACAGCATCGATCCCGAGGTGATCCGGTGGTACAGAAGCCAAGAGGAAATACCCATCCGGGAATACAAGCCGGAGAAGGATGCCACAGATACCCGCATGGGTCTGGAACTGGCTATGGAGCTGGGCAGCGACCGGATCTTCCTGCTGGGGGCAACGGGCGGCCGTCTTGACCACTATATGGGAAATCTGCAGTCCCTGATCGTTCCTGCCAAGTGTCATAAAGAGGCCTGGATCCTGGATGAACAAAATGCCGTCACTGTTCTCTGGGACAGCCGGACGATCAAAAAAAGGTGTGCTTTCGGCAAATATATCTCTTTTTTTTCTATGGGCGATGAGGTGCGGGGAATCACACTTTCCGGGTTCAAATACCCTCTGAAAGATTATAATATGACAAATTTTGATGGGATCGGTGTCAGCAATGAGCTGGCCGAAGATACAGCATTAGTGGAATTTCGACAGGGATATCTGCTGATGGTCATGTCAAAAGACAGATAAAAAGAACGAAAAAAGTCGATAATTTTTTAACGGTTGTCGAATAACAAGGCGGGTCAAAGGCTTGATTCGCCTTTTTAGGTGTGTTAGAATAATTCCATGTGAAGGAATACAGAAGAAAAGAGGACATATAAAATGAAGTTAGGAATTGTCGGTTTACCGAATGTAGGGAAGAGTACCCTTTTTAACTCTCTGACAAAAGCTGGAGCGGAGTCAGCAAACTATCCGTTCTGTACGATAGATCCCAATGTGGGCATTGTGGCTGTGCCGGATGAGCGACTGAAACTCTTAGGGGATTTTTATCATTCCAAAAAAGTGACGCCGGCGGTAATTGAATTTGTGGATATTGCAGGGCTTGTGAAAGGGGCATCCAAAGGAGAAGGCCTTGGAAATCAGTTCCTTGCCAATATCCGGGAGGTGGATGCCATTGTTCATGTTGTGAGATGCTTTGAGGATGAAAACGTAGTACATGTTGACGGAAATATTGACCCGCTGCGCGACATTGAAACGATAAATCTGGAGCTGATATTCTCAGATTTGGAGATATTGGAGAGAAGGATTGCCAAAACAACAAAATCTGCCCGTATGGACAAAGAGGCAGCAAAAGAGCTGGAGCTTTTAAAGAAGCTGAAGGCTCATCTGGAGGATGGAAAACCTGCCTCCACATTTGAACCTGATAACGAGGATGAGGAAGGCTTTATGAAAGATTACAACCTCCTCACCGGAAAACCGGTCATCTACGCGGCTAATGTATCCGAGGATGACCTTGCAGATGATGCAGTCTCCAATCCTCACGTACAAAAGGTAAGGGAATATGCAGAAGAGACAGGAAGCGAAGTGTTCGCACTGTGTGCTCAGATAGAGCAGGAGATCGCGGAGCTGGATGATGATGAGAAGAAAGAATTCCTGGAGGATCTGGGAATAGAGAAGTCAGGGCTGGAGAAACTTATAGTAGCCAGCTACAGGCTGCTTGGACTTTTAAGCTTCCTCACATCCGGTGAAGATGAGACCAGGGCATGGACCATAAAGGTAGGTACCAAAGCGCCGCAGGCGGCAGGAAAAATACACACGGATTTCGAGCGCGGCTTTATTAAAGCCGAGGTAGTGAACTACAGGGATTTACTCGACTGCGGTTCCTATGCAGGCGCCAGGGAAAAAGGCCTGGTCCGCATGGAAGGAAAAGACTACGTTGTGCAGGACGGCGATGTGATTTTATTCCGCTTTAACGTTTAAAGGAGGCTTACTTATATGGATATGTCCATTCGCTTTCCGCATCTGGGGATTTCACTGCCCCATGTGGGAAAAACAATCACAATTTTTGGCTTTGATATCGCTTATTACGGGATCATCATCGCTCTGGCCATGATTGTGGGAATCTCCATTGCCATGAAAGAGGCAAAGCGCACGGAGCAGAATCCGGACACTTACCTGGACATGCTAATGATTACCATGGTAACTTCTGTAATCGGGGCGAGAGCCTTTTATGTTATCTTTTCATGGGAAGACTATAAAGACGACCTGATACAGATATTCAATACCAGAAACGGCGGCCTGGCGATCTATGGGGGGATCATTGTCGGTGCCGTCACGGTTTACATTTTCGGCAGAGTGAAAAAGATGAATTTTCCGCGGACAGCGGACACAGTATGCATGGGACTTGTTGCCGGCCAGATCATTGGACGGTGGGGCAATTTTTTCAACCGGGAGGCCTTCGGCGGTTATACAGACGGGCTTTTCGCCATGCAGCTCCCTGTCTCAGCAGTCAGGAAAAATGAGATCACATCTGCTATGTGGGACCATCTGGTAACGATAGGCGGTGTGGAATACATCCAGGTTCATCCCACATTCTTCTATGAAGGATTGTGGAACCTGGGAGTCCTGCTGTTCCTGTTGTGGTTCCGAAAAAAGAAAAAATTCCAGGGAGAGTTGTTTTTATGTTACCTGGCAGGTTACGGAGCCGGCAGGCTTTGGATAGAAGGACTTCGTACGGATCAGCTTTTGATCCCGGGTATAGGAATTCCGGTGTCACAGGTGTTATCCGCCGTTCTCGTGGTATGTTCCCTTATGCTTATCGTACACAACAGAAGGAAGAGGCTGAAAGAACAAGGAGTGTAGCGATGAGAGATAAAGAGTTAGAAATACGAATAGAAGACGCACGGCAGAGACTGGACAGGGCAATCACTGAAAAACGAGGCATGCAGACCATTATGGCACTCAGCCAGATCTTAGACCGTTTGATTGAAGAACATATTTGTATCAACCAGAACAACGCAGAGCTTGTGGGGTAGTAAACGTTCAGATAAGCAGAATTGTAACGTGGGCGGCCCCACCACCGCTGCCATATATTGGAAACTCTTAAAAAGAATCGGCAAAATAGCGTAAAATCATTGATTTTACGCTATTTTTCGATTCTTTTAATATTTCTAAAGAATGTATGTTCCCCTTGCTTTTTTCCCGGTTGTGTTATAGAATGGGCATGTAAGTGGTAGAAAGTGGTGAAAAGTGGTGGCAAATGGGGAGCTAGTGGCAGAAGCGCCTGTTGTCCCATGGAGGGTGCGAAGGGGAGACTCGCATCTTCACGAAAGAAGGTGACATTCATATGTTCATGGGAGAGTATAGTCATACAATCGACGCAAAAGGAAGACTGATCATTCCGGCTAAATTCCGCGATGAGTTAGGCGAGGATTTTGTGCTGACCAAAGGTCTGGACGGTTGTCTGTCTATCTACCCGAACAATGAATGGAAGGATTTCGAGGAAAAGCTGAAAGCTTTACCGCTTAATGATAAAAATGCAAGGGCCTTCGTACGTTTTTTTGTTTCCAGTGCAACACAATGTGAACTGGACAAGCAGGGGAGAATTCTCGTACCGGTTACGCTGCGGGAGTTTGCTGGTCTGTCGAAGGATGTGGTGCTCACAGGAAACCTCACCAGGATTGAAATCTGGAGCAAGGAAAAATGGATGGAGAACAGCAATTGTGAAGATATGGATGCCATTGCAGAAGGGATGCAGTCCATGGGTATCTTAATATAATTGCAGGAAGGTCGAGGAAACTATGGAATTTAAACACAAATCCGTATTGTTAGAAGAGACAATCCGGAATCTGAAGGTAAAACCGGATGGGATTTATGTTGACGGAACGTTAGGAGGCGGCGGCCACGCCTATGAGGTGTGCCGGCAATTATCTGCCAAGGGGAGCTTGATAGGTATAGATCAAGACGAAGCTGCAATCGAAGCTGCGGGTGAGCGGTTACAGGAATTTGGAGACAGAGTTACGATCATCCGCAGCAACTATTGCAACATGAAAAAAGAACTGCAGAAAATAGGGATCACGTCTGTGGACGGGATCACACTGGATCTGGGTGTTTCGTCCTTTCAGCTCGACAATGCCGAGCGTGGGTTCACCTACAGGGAGGACGTGCCCTTAGATATGCGTATGGACCAAAGAGGCAGCCGTACCGCAAGAGATATTGTAAATACTTATACTGAAAACGAACTGTATCGTGTACTCCGGGACTATGGGGAAGAAAAATTCGCTAAGAAGATCGCCAGAAATATCTGTACGGCGAGAACGGACAAGCCTATAGAGACCACCGGAGAACTGATTGAACTTATAAAACAGTCCATTCCCATGAAGATGAGAGCAGTGGGTGGACATCCTGCGAAAAAAACATTTCAGGCAATTCGTATCGAGCTGAATCAGGAGCTGGAAGTCTTGAGAAATTCCCTGGATGATATGATCGAACTGTTAAATGACGGCGGACGTATCTGCATTATCACGTTCCATTCTTTAGAAGACCGCATTGTGAAGACTATTTTTAAGAGGAATGAGAACCCATGCACATGTCCGCCGGATTTTCCGGTCTGTGTGTGTGGAAAGATGTCGATGGGGAAGGTCATAACCAGGAAACCAATACTTCCCAATGAGGAGGAGATTGCTGAGAATAAGCGTTCCAAGAGTGCAAAGCTGCGCGTCTTTGAACGGATTAGAAATGAATAGGCGGAGAAATCTGAATCGGGGTTGATTTCATGAAAAAGGTATCCGGAAGTGAGGGATATGACAGCAGAAAAGTAAATAGAGGCACCGGGTATTATGTGGATGGGAACACGGTCCGCCGTGTAGAGGAAGTACCCCAGCGTAAAAAAAAGCAGGTAAGTACAGCCGCACAGAAGAACAGAGCCAGAAACATGCAGATGAGCAAAGGGTATGTTATGTTTTTAGCAGTGATGTGTGTGGCTGTCTTGTTTGCATGTGTGTATTTTCTGAAACTGAAATCCGAACTGACAGAGCAAAAGAGCCAGCTTACCTCAGAGGAACTCAAGTACAGCCAGTTGAAGGCTGAGAATGATGCCTATTACAGCGAGACGATCTCCAGTGTGGATCTGGATGCCATCAGAAAAAAAGCCATTGAGGAGCTGGGGATGAAATTTCCCACAGAGGATCAGATCAAGTATTATACACCGGGCGGCAGCAGTTATGTGAGACAGTATCAGGATGTGCCGCATAAGTGACGGTACATAGGACAAAGCAGGTGATAGATTGAATAAACAGGAATCAAAGAAAAGAAAAATGACAGGTACCATGAAAAAAAAGCTGGCGGGATTGTTTGTGTTGATTCTGCTGGCTTTCGTGTTTCTGATCATCGGCATTACTATTATCAATGCCAAGAGCGGGGACAAATACACCAAACAGGTGCTTGCACAGTCCCAGCAGCAGTACGACAGCACCACGATCCCTTACAAACGTGGTGATATTCTGGACAGAAGCGGCAATATCCTGGCCACCAGCATAAAGGTTTATAATGTCATTCTGGACTGCCAGGTGGTGAATTCCAGGGAAAGTTTCAAGGAGCCTACAAAACAGGCGCTGTCCGAATATCTGGGGATCGATGAGGACACCGTGGAAGAACTGCTTACCAGTGAAGAGACAAAAGACAGTCCTTACCAGATCTTAAAGAAGCAGATCTCCATGGATGAAAAAAAGAACTTTGAAAAGATGACAGAGATCCCGGCGGATAAAGAGGAGGCAAAGGCACTCTCCGAGGAAGAGACAGTGCGCAGGAATAACACACAGGGCGTGTGGTTTGAGGAGGATTATGAGAGAACGTATCCTCTCAATGAACTGGCCTGTGATGTGGTCGGCTTTACCTATTCCGGGAATACGGCGGACTGGGGGCTGGAGGGATACTACAACAGCACTCTGAACGGTACAGACGGCAGAAAGATCGGTTATTTCAACGATGATGCTTCCCTGGATCAGAATATAATTGACCCTGTCAATGGAAATAGTCTGGTAACCACTCTGGATGTAAATATCCAGAGCGTAGTGGACAAATATATTGAGGCCTTTATGGAGAATCTGAAGGACGGACCCAATACAGATTACCGGGGAGCCAGGAACATAGGCGTAATCGTGGCAAATCCCAAGAACGGGGAAATTTTGGCTATGGGCAGTAATGATCCTTATGATCTGAATAACCCGAGGGATTTGACAGCCCAGTATTCTGACAGTGAGATCAAGGCCATGAATGATGACCAGACAAAAGAAGCCCTTTACAAGATGTGGAGGAATTACTGCATAACGGATGCCTATGAACCCGGCTCTGTGGTGAAGCCCATTACTGTTGCATCTGCTTTGGAATCCGGAAGCATTACAGAGGAGGATACCTTTGTGTGCGACGGCGGAGAGCAGGTGGCTGACCGGTATATCAACTGTGCGGTTTATCCGGACTCTCACGGGACAGAAACTGTGGGGGAAGCAATCCAGAATTCCTGCAATGATGCCCTGATGGCAATTGGGCGGAAAATGGGGAAGGAGACACTGCTTTCCTATCAGGACAAATTTAATTTCGGAACAAGGACGGGAATTGACCTTCCGGGAGAGGGAACAGGGATCCTGTTCAGTCTGGACAACATGTTCGACACAGAGCTTGCGACGACCACCTTTGGTCAGGGCTTTACCTGCACCATGATCCAGGAGATCGCGGCGATCAGTGCATGCATTAACGGAGGCACTTACTATCAGCCGCATTTGGTGAAAGAGATCAGGGACCAGGATAACAATACCATAAAGAGTATCAGCGGAAATGTCTTAAAAGAGGTGATCTCCCAGGAGGTTTCCGCAGATATCAGAAAATATATGGGTATGAGTGTGGAGCACGGCACCAGCCAGACCGCCAAGATTCCCGGTTATTCCATGGGAGGCAAGACCGGTACTGCTGAGAAGGTTCCCAGGGGAAACCATAAATATTTGGTATCCTTTGTGGGATTTGCGCCTTTGGATGATCCGGAAGTGGTGATCTATGTGGTAGTGGATGAGCCGAATGTGGAGGAGCAGGCAAGCAGTACATATGCCCAGTATATCGCCCAGGCCATCCTCTCAGAGATCTTTCCGTATCTGAACATTTATCCGGATCAGCAGACAGACCAAAAACTTCAGTTGTGGGATGAATTTACGGGAACCAAAAGGATGGATGAAAGCGTCAACGGGGAGGACGGCAATGGCCCTTCAGGTGTGGTCATTGACGGTACGGAGAACCCGGATATGCCGGAACCGCCCCAGGATGATTCTGAAGAAGAGATCGATCATAATGACGCGGAGAGTGACGGAATTACAAACGAGGATGCGGGATTCGACGACGAGGATTATGATGAGCAGGAGTGAGAGAAACTAAGCATATCCGCTGTGAAAACCGCAGACAGGATTCATGGCAGTGGGAGGGAATGCAGTACAGATGATAAATCTGTGCAGCATTCCCTTCTTTTTTTCGCGGGGCTGTGCATATATTTATAAGGATAAGCTGCAGGGGAACCGGGAATGAAAAAAAACAGGACGTACCACAAGAAGAAGACAGTGATCGTGTTTGCCGCCTGTGTGCTGATGCTTGCAGGGCTTATGGGCCGTATGGTCTATCTCATGGTGATAAAGTCTGATTACTATGCAAAGAAGGCGGAACAGCTCCACGAGAGAGAGCGTGACATCAAAGCCGCCAGGGGCAGGATCATTGATGCAAAGGGGGAGATCCTGGCAGATAACAAGGCTGTTTGTACCATATCTGTTATACACAGCCAGGTAAAGGAACCGGATAAGATCATTGCCATGCTCCAGAAGGAGCTGGGACTTTCTGAGGAGACAGCCAGGAAAAGGGTAGAGAAGGTTTCTTCTATTGAGAAAGTAAAGACAAATGTGGAGAAGGAGGTGGGGGACAGAATCCGGGAATACGGTCTTGCAGGCGTCAAGGTGGATGAGGATTTTAAACGCTACTACCCCTGCAATGAATTGGCCTCAAAGGTACTTGGATTTACGGGAGGAGACAATCAGGGGATCATTGGGCTGGAAGTGTGGTACGATGACATTCTGAAAGGCATAGACGGCAAGATCCTTACCACCACAGACGCCAGAGGCGTGGAGATTGACGAACTGGGGGAAAGCCGTGTGGAACCGGTGGCGGGATATGACCTGCACATCAGCCTGGATAAAAATATTCAGATGTACGCCCAGCAGGCAGCGGAGAAGGTCATGGAAGAAAAGCAGGCAGACGCCGTCTCCATCCTGTTCATAAACCCACAGAACGGGGAAATTTACGCGGATGTAAATGTTCCGGAGTTTGATCTCAATGAACCCTTTACCCTGAATACAGACGCGGATACCTCCGGCATGACCGATAAGGAGAAGCAGGATGCCTGTAATCAGATGTGGAGAAATCTGACCATCAACGATACCTATGAGCCGGGGTCCACATTTAAGATCATCACTATGGCAGCCGGGCTGTCTGAGGGGGTAGTCAGCATGAATGACACCTTTTCCTGCCCCGGATTTAAAATTGTGGAGGACAGGAGGATCCATTGCCATAAAAGGACAGGACATGGCGCGGAAAACTTTGTACAGGGTGCCATGAACTCCTGTAATCCGGTATTTATCGAGGTTGGTCTGAGACTGGGGGTGGACAATTACTATAAGTATTTCAAACAGTTCGGGCTGCTGAAGAAAACGGGGATCGACCTTCCCGGGGAGGCAGCTACCATTATGCATAAAAAGTCAAACATCGGACAGGTGGAACTTGCAACTATTTCTTTTGGCCAGTCTTTCCAGATCACGCCGATCCAATTGGCCACAACCGTCAGCTCCATCATCAACGGGGGCAGAAGGATCACACCCCACTTTGGGGTCAAGGTGACAGATGAGGATGGAAATCTGGTGGAAACCCTGGAGTATCCGGAGGAGAAAGGGGTGGTGACAGAGGAGGTATCTGAGGAGGTGCGCTATATTTTGGAAAAAGTAGTCTCTGAAGGCTCCGGAAAGAATGCGGCCATTGAAGGCCGGACCATCGGGGGCAAGACAGCTACATCCCAGACGCTGCCCAGAAGTGCCAACCGGTATATTTCCTCCTTCCTGGGATTTACACCGGCTGAGACGCCTCAGATACTTGGAATCTGCCTGATCCATGACCCTCAGGGCGTCTACTACGGCGGTACCATAGCGGCTCCGGTCATCCGGGATATCTATGAGAATATTCTTCCATACATGGGGATAGAAGGCTGATACCTGACTTTTGCCAGACTGCTTTTTTGCAGTCTGGCGCATGTCCCTGGGTTATGGTCTTCTCTGTGCCCGGAAGAGCCCCTGCCGCCGTGAAACCGGGCAGCTGAATAGTTACGGTTGATAAATGAGGACAAAAGCTTTATACTATAACCAGTGTTGTCAAAAGGGAGTATGGCGGCAGCCTTTTTTGCGCTCCCGGGACAATGGCCTGTGAACAGCAGCTAAAAAATACATAAAAATGAGGTGTGTTATGACAGAGTATAAGATGGTACTGCCTGTGCTGACAGCATTTATAGTCAGTGTGATTCTGGGGCCTATCATTATCCCCTATTTACGAAAGTTGAAAATGGGGCAGACTGAGCGGGTAGACGGCGTACAGTCCCATTTGAAAAAGGCGGGGACGCCAACCATGGGCGGAATAATATTTCTGCTCTCCACAGTGGTCACCTCCCTGTTTTATGTGAAGGATTATCCGAAGATCATCCCTGTATTGTTTCTGACACTGGGATTCGGGCTGATCGGCTTCTGGGATGACTACCTAAAGGTGGTCCTGCGGCGGTCGGACGGGCTTCTGGCCTGGCAGAAGATGCTGTGTCAGCTTGTGGTGACAGGGATCTTCGCTTTTTATCTGATGAGATTCACAGATGTATCCATGACCATAAAAGTGCCTTTTGCAGCAGGCTATGAGATAAATCCAGGATTTCTTACGGTACCGCTTTTGTTTTTTGTGGTCATCGGCACTGTGAACGGCGTGAACTTTACAGATGGTCTGGATGGACTGGCCTCCTCTGTCACGATCATGGTGGCCACCTTCTTTTCTGTGGTTGCCATTGGGACAAAGAGCGGCATTGAGCCTATCACCTGTGCGGTAGTGGGAGCGCTGATGGGATTTTTACTGTTTAATGTCTATCCCGCCAAGATCTTTATGGGGGATACAGGTTCCCTGGCACTGGGCGGCTTTGTGGCAGGCACAGCGTATATGCTGCAGATGCCTTTGTTCCTGCTGATCGTGGGATTGATCTACGTGGTGGAAGTGCTCTCTGTCATGATCCAGGTGACTTATTTTAAGGTATCCCACGGCAAAAGAATTTTTAAGATGGCACCTATCCACCATCATTTTGAATTGTGCGGCTGGTCTGAGACAAGGGTGGTAGCCGTATTCTCTATTATTACAGCCATTCTGTGTCTGATCGCACTGCTGGCATTATAAGAAAGGAAAAAGTGAAATGGACAGAACAAATTTAAAAGGAAAACGTGTACTTGTATTTGGCTCAGGAATCAGCGGCATCGGCGCAGTGCGTCTGCTGGAAGCGGTACAGGCTGACGTGATATTATATGATGGGAATAAAGCGCTGGACAAAGAGGAGATAAGAGGGCGCCTTCCCAAGAATGCTGCCTGTGAAATTGTCCTTGGAGAACTGCCGAAAGAGCTGCTGGCATCCCTTGACCTGGTGGTAATGAGCCCTGGAGTCCCTCTGGATATTGCCCCGGTGGAGGCTATAAGGCGTGAGGGGATCCCGGTGTGGGGTGAAGTGGAGCTGGCTTACCGCATGGGCGCGGGCACGGTGCTTGCCATAACAGGAACCAACGGAAAGACTACCACCACAGCTCTCCTGGGTGAGATCATGAAGGCGTATGCCAAGTCTGTCTTTGTGGTGGGTAACATCGGAAACGCCTACACAGGCGCTGCCCTTTCCATGACGGAAGAGAGTTATACGGTGGCGGAGATCAGCAGCTTCCAGCTTGAGACAACCATGGAATTTCATCCTAAGGTATCCGCTGTCCTGAACATTACGGAGGACCATCTGAACCGCCATCACACCATGGAGGAGTACATCCGGGTGAAGGAGATGATCGCGGGGAACCAGACAAAAGAGGATTTCTGTGTTCTCAATCATGAGGATGAGGAGCTTCGGCGGTTTGCCCAGGTATGTCCGGCAGAAGTGGTCTTCTTTTCAAGCTTACATAAACTGGAAAAAGGAATTTTCCTGGACGGAGGGCAGATTGTCATGCGCACCGGGTCAGAGGAGATTTTAGTGGCAGAGACGAAGGAGTTGAAGCTGTTGGGACGCCATAATCATGAAAATGTCATGGCGGCGGTAGCTATGGCCTATTGTGCAGGAGTTCCCATGGATACCATTCGGCAGGTGATCCGAAACTTTACCGCAGTGCCCCACAGGATCGAGTTTGTGGCTGAGATTGACGGTGTGGCATATTATAATGATTCCAAGGGAACCAACCCTGACGCGGCCATCAAAGGGATACAGGCCATGAACAGGCCCACCCTTCTGATCGGCGGCGGATACGATAAGGAGTCTTCCTATGAAGAGTGGATCCGTGCATTTGAGGGCAGGGTGAGATATCTGGTCCTTATCGGGCAGACAAAAGAGAAGATTGAGAAAGCTGCCCACAGTTGCGGGTTCATGAGTACGATCCTGGCGGAAGACCTGGAAGAGGCTGTTAAGATCTGTGCGGAGAAGGCAAATCCCGGAGACGCTGTCCTTCTGTCGCCTGCCTGTGCAAGCTGGGGACAGTTTGACAACTATGAGCAGAGGGGAGACAAATTCAAAGACTATGTAAAAAGTCTGGAAGCGGCCCAGCAGAGTACCTGAAAATCATAAGGAATAATCCGGTGCGGCAGGCAATATAATGCAGTATGAGCAAAAATGAAAGGGAAATGCGTGTGGAGAAGAGATACCTCAAAAGGCATTCGCTGTCAGGTGCGGCAGCTGCTGCGGATCAAAAGGTAAATGAGCAGCAGAAAAGACGCATGGATGGAACGCTTTTAATTCTCGTACTGCTGCTGGTTGTCTGTGGTCTGATCTTTTTATATAGCACGAGTGCATATAATGGCAGGGTGAAGTTTCATGACCCTGCCTATTATTTTAAAAAGCAGCTTTTTGCCACCTCTTTGGGTATGATGGGGATGTATCTGGTGTCCTGCATGGACTACCATGTCCTCACAAAGATGGCTCCCTTTTTGTATGTGGTGTCCATGGGTCTGTCCCTGGCGGTACTTCTGTTCGGAGACGAATATAACGGTTCCAAGCGCTGGCTGTCCATTGGGCCTCTGTCCTTTCAGCCCTCCGAGTTTGCCAAGGTGGCGGTTATCCTGCTGCTCACCTATGTGATAACAAATTCCCGGAAACGGCAGGACAGTCTTCTGCACATGGCGGGAACTATGGCTCTGCTCCTTCCCATTGTAGGCCTTGTAGGTACCAACAATCTGAGCACAGCCATTATTATTCTGGGCATTGGAGTTATCCTGATCTTTGTCTCCAATCCCAAATACCTGCCCTTTGTGGGAATCGGAGGTGTGGGAGTGCTCTTTATCGGAATCTTTTTGAGTATGGCCAGTTACCGTCTGGAGCGTATCGCTATCTGGAGAAATCCCGAGAAGTATGAGAAAGGGTTTCAGACCATCCAAGGTCTGTATGCCATCGGCAGCGGCGGTATTTTCGGCAAGGGTCTGGGGAGCAGCCTGCAGAAGCTGGGATTTGTGCCTGAAGCGCAGAATGATATGATATTTTCCATTATCTGCGAGGAGACAGGTCTCATTGGTGCCTGTCTGCTGATCCTGATCTTCGCACTGTTGATCTGGAGGCTCATGGTGATAGCCACCCATGCCAGGGACCTGTGCGGTGCCCTGATCGCGGCGGGGATCATGGGACATATGGCTATCCAGGTGATCCTGAATATTGCGGTAGTCACCAACACCATACCAAATACAGGGATCACCCTTCCCTTTGTCAGTTACGGCGGAACATCGGTTTTATTTCTGATGGGAGAGATGGGTCTGGCACTGTCTGTGAGCAGAACGCGCTCCCCCTAAAGCGTTCCAGGCGCTGCCCGCAGAGCGAACCGTAACCTTTTTCCCCTCTCTGCATACAATAGTGTATAGCCAGGAGGCGGGAGGAAAGGTAAGACTTGAATGAAATTAGGATAGAAGGCGGAAATCCGCTCACAGGCGAAGTAAGGATACAAGGTTCTAAAAATGCGGCGTTGCCAATGATGGCGGCCGCTCTTTTGCATAAAGGGAAAAGTGTACTGCACCATTGTCCAAAGATTGCGGATGTCTTTGTTATGGAGGAAATCCTGCGGGAGCTTGGCATGCAGATCCATCACGAGGGAGATACTCTGACTCTGGACCCTGCCCATGTGGAGAGGACAGAGATAGACTGCTGTGAAGGCCAGAAAATGCGCTCTTCAGTGATTTTACTGGGAAGTCTTCTGGGAAGATACCACAGTGCGTCTGTGCCCCATCCGGGCGGCTGCGTCATTGGGGAGCGTCCCATTGACCTGCATCTGTACGCTCTGGAACGGCTGGGCGCAGTATTTGAGGAGAAAGAGGGGGTTCTTGTGGCCGGGACAGATGGGCTTGTTGGGAACACCATACATTTTCCTAAAGTGAGCGTGGGAGCTACTCAGAACGCGGTGCTGGCCTCTGTGCTTGCAAAAGGGATCACACATCTGGAGGGATGTGCCAGAGAGCCGGAAGTGGTTTGGCTGTGCCGCTTTTTAAACGCCTGCGGCGCAAAAATTGAGGGAACGGGAAGTGATTCCCTTACGATCACAGGTGTAGAGGAGCTGCATGGTACCGAGTTTACCGTACCCGCAGACCGGATCGTTGCAGGAACCTATGTGTGTGCCTGCGCGGCTACCAGAGGAGAGATGGTCCTGGACGGCGCACCTGTGGAGGAAATGGAAGCCCTCATGAGGGTGTATGAGAAAATGGGTGGACAATATGAAGTAATCGGTGGTAAACTGTCTTTGTGCAGCAGGTGGGTGCAGGTTCCGTTGAAGAGACAGTGTACAGAGGTTTATCCGGGATTTCCCACGGATTTACAGTCACCCCTTATGGCGGTACTGTGTACCATACCGGGAGAGAGCTGCCTGGTGGAGACAATTTTTGAGGACAGATTTAAGACAGCATCACAGCTTCGGCACATGGGAGCAGAGGTCCGGGTGGACGGCAGGAAAGCTGTTATCCGAGGCGGGACGTTACATGGTGCGGCTGTGGAGGCACAGGAACTGAGAGGCGGAGCAGCCCTTGTCATAGCAGGGCTGGCGGCGCAGGGGGAGACCCTTGTGAGGAACAGGCAGTATATTGAGCGGGGATATGAGGATATCTGCCGTGATCTGTCACAGCTTGGCGCCGTGATTGAGAGAGATTAAAGGGGAACATGTATGGACAGGAAAAAACACAGGATATTCTGGGGCTGCCTGGCAGCGGCCATATTAACAGCCATTGCGGTATTCTTTGCCTGCTTTCAGATTACCAGTGTTAAAGTAGAAGGAAATAAGAACTATACGGAAGATGAAATCAAAAAAATGGTGCTGTCAGGCCCTCTTTCGGGCAATTCAGTGCTGGTGAGGTTTCTCGATCCTGATAAAAGAACAAAAGATGCGGAATTTATCAATAAAGTCTGGCTGGAGAGGACAAGCCGTCACAGCCTGGTGATCCATGTCAGGGAGAAAGAGCTGATAGGCTATGTAAAATTTTTGGACGGCAACTTATACTTTGACAGAAATGGTATTGTGCAGGTGAGCACCACAGAAGAGTTGGAGAATATACCCAATGTGGAGGGGCTGAAGCTTGATAAGGTGGGGGTGGGAGAGAAGATCCCCGGACTTGATAAGAGCAGTCTGAGCCTCATCTTAAGCGTTACCAAGATGTTGGAAAAAGGCGATGAGAAACCGGACAGGCTGGTGCTGGATGAGAAGGGGCAGCTTGTGCTCTATTACGGAAAAGTGGAAGCGCGCATGGGCTCTGACAAGAATATGGATGAGAAGATGAGCAGGCTTTTAGGCATTATTCCCCAGCTTGGCGGCATGGAAGGTGTCCTTCATCTGGAAAATGTGGATGAGACTTCAAAAAATGTAGTTTTTGACAAGGTGCTGAGTGAGGCAGAGCAGGAAGCGCTGAAGAAGAATAAAAACGGCGGCACGGATGACCAGGATTCGTCTGATGAGGATGAGGATGGTGACGGCTCCGCAAATGACGACAGTTCCGGCTACGATGACTCCGGAGACGAGGGAGCAGATTACAGCGAAGAGGAGACCGGCTACGAAGAGGGCAGTGGATACGATGAGACTTCTGAATATGAAGACGGCTCCGGTGATGAGGATGGTTCCGGATATGAAAGCGATGGTTCCTATGACGGCTCAGATGATGGTTCCGGGGCGGAATAACAGAGGAATTTTGTTTTTTATGGGACACAAATCGGGAAATTTTGATGTTTTTTTTAAAATTTTTGTGAAAAAATAAATTTACCAGTTGATTAATTTTCCAAAAGACTATATTATATATCCCCATCTTTGACAGCTAAAATCCGTAGAATGCCTTAAACAAGGCTTCCTACGGATTTTTTAGTAGTTAAAAATGTAGCTATATATTATTACTTTTTCTTCTTGGATGTACGTATTACTTTACGCATATTTACATCGGTTATGATCTGATAATCCGTACGGAAACCTGCTGATTCATGCAGGGCATCCGTGAGATCTGTTCTTGTATATACAGGAGTGTAACCCATCTTTTCGCCGGGACGGGCCATAACCATACTTTTCAGTGTGCTCAGGATTTCCTCGCAGGTATATTTTTCATCCAGCTTCTTTTCAAGTGTCCGGTATACTACAAGGGCGATAAAGCATGTGATGAAATGGGCACGGATGTGGTCTTCTGTCTGAAGATATACAGGACGGGCCCTGAAGCCGGTCTTCATAATCCGGAAACATTCCTCAATCTCCCAGCGTTTCTTATTGATTCTTACAATCTCATCTACTCCCATGTCGTTAAGGTTCGTACATACGGCATAGAAACCATCATAGCGTTCCTCTTCCTGAATGGCATCTGTATTCAGGTAAACCCTCTCTTCGGAGCAGATTTCCCCGTCTTTCGTTGCTTTATCTCTGGATATAAACCGGTGGGGATCATTCTGGTTTTTGGGCCGTTGCTTGTAGTTCCCGCTGTCAATAAGCTGCAGGGCCCGTTCCACCTGCCCGTTCCTGATTTTCCTCTGGTAGTTTTTATATTTCAATGAAAATGAAATGATCAGGTGCTGTTCTAAAGGTTTTGTACCGCTTTTGATTTTCCTTTGGGAAAGGTCTTCTTTGATCCAGCGGTCTTTGTAAAAAATCTTATTGTAATCTCTGGTTTCATCAATCTCATCAAGACTGAAAGACTTGTCAGAACCTGCAAGATGCCATCCGGCCGGATCAAGTGCGAAATCTTTGAGGTATCCGGGAAGCTGTTTGACGGACTGTGTGGTAATAAAGCTGCGGATCTGTACCCCGCCAAGTGTCCTGTCATTGAACTTCCTGTTTGTTTTTGAAGAAAGCCCGGCATCCGTGCAGACAACAACCTGTCCAAGGCCATAATCCTGGAGCACCTTCTTCTCCAAGGGCTTCAGGGTGGGCTGCTCATTCTGGTTTCCGGGATAAATATCGAAGGCCAGTGGAATCCCGTCATAATCCATAAATAACCCCATGCCCACGATAGGAAGAGGCTGGTGTTGTTTACTTTTTCCGTACCGGCGTAGGTCATCGGCCTCTTCCAGTTCAAAGAAGTAATTCGTGCAGTCATAGTAAAGGATATCCTTTCTGCGTTCTATGGCTTTTTGGCTGTTTTTGTAAAGCTGTGCCTGTATAAAATCGTTCTCTTCTGAAAGGACAGAAAGCGCGCGGTAGATATCATGAAGTTCAAAGGTTGGCTGTTCTACGAATTTGGCAGCCTGTTTATTGGAAGAGAGCTTTGAAGAGGGGAAAAGTATTCTGGTATAAATAAGTTTTGAGAGGACATCATTCAGGTCATATTCAAAAGAATGACGGGATGAGATATCCCTGCAGATCTTATCCAGTCCCAGACTATAGTAAATGCTCTGTAGAAAGAGGTAGCCGCAGTTGAAAAGTTTTTGCTCCCCCTTTTTGAGAAGCCTGGAAGGGGAATAGCTGACAATGATCTCTTTGTTTTCATCATACTCCCTGCGGTTCAATTCGTTGACGTACTCCTGTGCCCACACGTAGGGATCTTTTCCGCCAGCCTTAGCGGTAACTTCTGTTAGGTTTCCGAGTTTTTCCACGGTTATCGTAGTCACGCTGCCGTTGGGTTTCCGAATCGTTTTTTGGACATAAAAGGATGCAGAATTTTTCGATTTGCTGACTGTAAGTTTCATGTTGCTCACCTCCTGCCCTTATTATATCATATATAGCCATAAATAGCTACAACTAAATGGATAAAATTTGACAAAAAAAATACAGGCTTTATGCGGCCTGCAGGTGTTTTTCTTTTGTTCAGCTGTCAAACTTCCGAGATGATGGTTCCGGGGCGGAATAACAGAGGAATTTTGTTTTTTATGGGACACAAATCGGGAAATTTTGATGTTTTTTTTAAAATTTTTGTGAAAAAATAAATTTACCAGTTGATTAATTTTCCAAAAGACTATATTATATATCTATATGCATCATGAGGGTACTTAGAATTACCGTACCTGGGTTTTCAGAAGATTATTAATAAATGCCTTTTGAGAACATGAAGAGAAACATAGACAGATAAACCTGATTACTGAAATCATACACGTCAGTGTAGCCGAATACGGATAAGATGCAGATATCTGTGTTCATGAAGAAGCAGCGAAGTGGATATCATAACCCGCTTTACAACATACGAGGGAAGCTAAAGGAGGAAGTACTTTGTTAGAGATAATGACAAACGAAGCTGAATCATCTGCAAAAATTATAGTGATTGGTGTAGGTGGAGCTGGTAATAACGCAGTCAACAGAATGGTGGAAGAAGCTATCGGCGGAGTGGAATTCGTCGGAGTCAATACAGATAAACAGGCCCTGACCTTGTGCAAGGCACCGACTGTAGTACAGATCGGTGAGAAGCTGACAAAAGGCCTTGGTGCAGGCGCTAAGCCGGAGATCGGTGAAAAAGCGGCTGAGGAGAGCATCGAGGAGATCAAGCAGGTACTGCAGGGTGCAGATATGGTATTTGTCACCTGTGGTATGGGCGGCGGAACCGGAACAGGTGCCGCACCGATCGTGGCAGGCATGGCAAAAGAGATGGGTATCCTGACCGTAGGCGTTGTCACAAAACCTTTCCGTTTTGAAGCTAAGACCCGTATGACAAACGCGCTGACAGGTATTGAAAAATTAAAAGAGAATGTAGACACACTGATCGTCATCCCAAATGACCGTCTGCTTGAGATCGTAGACCGTCGGACTACCATGCCGGAAGCTCTCAGAAAAGCAGATGAGGTTCTGCAGCAGGCTGTACAGGGCATTACAGACCTGATTAATCTGCCTGCACTGATCAACCTCGACTTTGCGGATGTTCAGACTGTCATGATCGACAAGGGTATTGCTCATATCGGTATCGGTGAGGGCAAGGGCGACGACAAGGCTATGGAAGCTGTACAGCAGGCCGTATCCAGTCCGCTTCTCGAGACAACCATCGAGGGTGCTTCCCATGTTATCATCAACGTATCCGGAGATATCTCTCTTATGGATGCCAACGATGCAGCCAGCTATGTACAGGATCTTACCGGAGAAGATACCAATATTATCTTTGGTGCCCTGTATGATGATAAAGAAGCTGATTTTGTAAGGATCACTGTGATCGCTACCGGACTGGATGATGAGACAGCAAGGAAACCAAGCGTGAGCAGAGACAAGAAAGCAGCGAGACAGGAAGAGCCGGTACAGCAGCAGACACCGGTACAGCCGCAGCAGCAGGCGCCGTCATACGGACAGCCTCAGCAGCAGCCGGCATTTAAGATGCCGTCCTTCCAGCCGCAGCAGGGCTTCGGAGGTACACAGCAGGGTACATTCACAAGTAATGTACCGAAAAAGGACATCCAGATTCCGGATTTCCTGAAGAACAGAAGATAAATCTAAATCACACAGGATAAAGGGGCAGTCCGGGAATCGTTGCGGACTGCCTTTCGTGTATCAAAAGAGCTGTATCAATGGATATCAGGCGGATACAGAAGAGGAGAACAGCTATGGACAACAAGGGACTGACCCATTTTGACGGGGAGGGCAATGCGGTTATGGTGGATGTGTCCGGCAAAGATGTGACCAGCCGGACAGCCACAGCAAAAGGAAGCATTCAGGTAAACAGGGCGGTTATGGATGCGGTGGTAAACCACACCGCTAAAAAAGGTGATGTGCTGGGCGTGGCCCGTGTGGCCGGCATCATGGCAGTCAAACAGACATCCTCTCTGATACCCATGTGCCACACGCTGCTGATCAGCAAATGCAGTGTGGATTTTGAGACGGACCGGGAGAATCTTACCATCACGGCATTCTGTACCGTGAAAGTGGAGGGAAAGACAGGAGTGGAGATGGAGGCTCTCACAGGAGCCAGTGTGGCGCTTCTGACGGTTTATGATATGTGCAAAGCTATTGACAAGGGAATGGTTCTTTCCGACATCCATCTGGTGGAGAAAAAAGGCGGCAAAAGCGGGGATTTTTACTTTACGGATGACCGTATCCGTGAAAAAAACTTATAAGAAAAGGACTGGGGGTATTTTTATGAGAAGAGCAGCAGTGATAACATCAAGTGACAGTGGGTATGCAGGTGAGAGAGAGGATATGAGCGCACCTGTTATCTGTGAGATTCTGGAGAAGGCAGGTTATCAGATCACATATAAGATCCTGCTTCCCGATGAGAGAGGCATGCTGAGCCGTGAGATGGCCAGGCTGGCAGATGAAGACACAGCAGATCTGATCCTGACCACCGGAGGGACAGGCTTTTCGCCGAGAGACTGTATGCCGGAGGCTACCATGGATATCTGTGAGAGGCAGGTTCCCGGTATTCCTGAGGCTATGCGGGCGTACAGTATGCAGATCACAAAACGTGCCATGCTGAGCCGTCAGGCAGCAGGGATCAGAAAGAAAGCACTGATCATCAATCTTCCGGGAAGTCCCAAAGCAGTGAGAGAATGTCTGGAATATATCCTGCCTGAGCTGGGACACGGACTGGATATCCTGCAGGGGACTGCTCATAACTGCGCCAGAACCTGATGAACGGAAATAGAAAGAGCTGATAATGGGATGTGCTGCGGAGTTTGATCGTCCGCAGCACATCCCTGTTTTTTTGGCTCTATGTCAATAGTTGGGGTGGGATTCTTTGAATCCCGCTCCTTTACTACATTTAGGGCCATTTTAATGTTTGGGTCTATAATTCATGTTTTTGGGCATGCCAAATAAGCCTCTTGCCAGTCGTCCGTTTTTTAGATAGAGCAGTGTATAATTCTTGTACGGAATCTATTAAAGTTACGTATTCCGAAAGATAGTCTTTTTAGCACCTTGATTTTATTATTGTAACCTTCAGTAGGACCATTTGTATATTTGTATTTAAAAGCATTTAAAATACCTTCTGACCAGTTTCTATAAGTTTTTGCACAGTTCTCAAACTCGGGTATTCCTGATTTCTCTGCAGACTTAACCCACTCCCAGAAAGCTGTTCGCTGATAGGAGTACTTCTCGCTCTGGCATATCTCATAAAACCATTCCTTAAGAGTATGAGCCAATCTCAAGTCATCGTTATAAAGTAGCATAAGATCGCACGCTTTCTTGTTTTCATCCTTAAGCTTAGCATATCGAGTAAGAATTAACTTTCGGCTGCGTTTATAGTATCTTCTGAGGTTTACAGGCATTGTTTTCTGGAGCCTTTTCCTCACATTTTCAATTGCCCAAGTTACATACCGGATGAAATGATATTTGTCTATAATGATTGTGGCATTAGGGAAGTAAGCTCTTGCTAAGTCTACGTAGGGCTGCCACATATCACAGACAAAGAACTTCACACGGTGGCGCTCAGCTCGGTTTGTTTCTCTGAAATAGGAAATCAAATGGCTCTGCGTTCTGTCCGGTAGGATATCAAGAATACGGTGTTTCTTGGCATCTAAAAGAATACATTGGTACTTTCCGGCGTCTGTATTACCCTTAAATTCATCAATTGATATACACTCTGGAAGAGAGGGTGTAGAATAATTAATGGTGTCCAAAAGTCGGGTAACGGTGTTAACTGAAACATTTGTTGTATCTGCAACGGACTTTATACTCACAAGATTTCTAAGTAGGTCAATTATCTTGTAGGATAAACGTAAAGTCTGCCGTTGATAGGAAGGTAGAAAATGATATTTCTCCATAAATCGTTTACCGCATTTACAGACATATCGCCTTTTCTTAAGTATTAAATATGTATGTTTCATTTGGAACGGTAGATCCTTAATCTTTTGATACCGATAATCATGAATGCGTTTGGTTTGGTTGCCGCACTCAGGACAAGTCTGTAAGGAAGGATCTGTTTGAATAAAAATCTTTACATAATGATCCGCATGCACAACTTTTTTTATTATAACCCCTTCTAAATCTAAGAGATTTTTGGTACAATTAGAGTGCATTTTTGAAACCTCCTTTAAAATGTTAGTTTTGGATGACCGGCATTTTGGGGAGGCTTCTTTTATTTTATAACAAAAAATGAATGTTGAAAATACGTTATTCACATACCCCAACATTCATTATAGAACCGTTTTTTTATTGTGTATTTTTTGAGATATGTGCACCCAAACGCCTTTGGAATTCGTCTAATGTATGTAAATGATAAAGAACCGGTTCAATATGAAATACAAAGCCAGTGTTCCAGTTTCCCTGACATATGCATACCAGGGCAGGGGGAATATTCCTGAGGGCAGGGCGCTGACAGAGAGGAGAAAAAGCATGTGGCTTGTGAAAAAGGCCCAGAGAGGGGATGCAGATGCTTTTGTAGAGCTGATAGAGCAGAATAAACAGGCAATGTATAAGGTGGCCCGGAGTTATCTGAGCTGCGAAGATGATATTGCGGATGCCATGTCTGAAGCCGTACTGTCAGCATATGAACATTTGGGAGAGCTTCGCTCCGCATCTTATTTTAAAACCTGGCTCATCAGGATCCTTATAAACTGCTGTAACGATATCCTGAGGCACCAGGGAAGATGTACGGTTGTGGAGCAGATACCGGAAAAAGGGACGGTGGAAGAAATGGGAGCTGATCAGAATTTTACAGATTTAGTCCAGGAACTGCCAAAAGATTTCAGAATGATATTTGTTCTGTACTATGGAGAAGGATTCTGTACCAGGGAAATAGCAGAACTGCTGGATATCAGTGAAAATACGGTGAAAAGCCGTCTGAGAAGAGGAAGAATGAAACTAGGCGAAGTATTGCAGCAGCAGTAAAGGAGGCACCTATATGAAATACACAGAAAATGAAATGAAGGAAATTCTGTCTCAGAAATTAGAGCTGTCTGATCAGGCGGAAGAACGCCTGCAGGAAACATACAGTCAGATACGTATGGAAAATAAAACAAAAACCATTCACGCAAAGAAGTCCTGGCGTAAGGTCACTGCGGCAGCCGCTGCAGTTGCCCTTGCTCTGACCGTAACAGGAGGAACGGCTGCTGCCGCCTATCTGTCAGAGCATACGGATTTTCTGCAGGGCATGTTCGGAAATACCACGAAACCGTCCCAGGAAGCGGTTCAGGTTCCTGCAGACCCTGATAAAGACGACGGCATGATGGCCGATGTGCCGGGTAAGGAATACGTTCCTGTGGACGAGGAAAAGGCAGATGCGCTCATAGGAGACAATGTGGCGGATCTGAACCTGACGAAAGAGATCAACGGCCATACACTGACTATTGAAAGTATCGTCAGTGACGGAAACGGTATGCTTATGTCCTTCACTCTGGAAAAACCGGGAGGGATCACCTGTCTTTTGGCAGATGAAGGGACAAACCAGACAAAAGGGGCAGCCTTTTCTCAAGATACGGACTTTCTCTTTATAGCGGAAAACCAGGACGGGGATGCTGCAGGGGATTATATGTATATAGATTTAGAGAGGAGTACGGATGAGAAATATTATCTGTATGACTATATGATCTGGCCTTCTGACAGGACAGAGAAGATTCAGCCAAGGCTGCATATTTATAAATACGCTGCCACTTTGGGAGAATTACAGGAGCTTTATGAGACTGACCCGGATAGACAGGAGGAACTGAGCGCTCAGACAGAGGAGGAGTATTGGGAACTGCCCGAGATAGAATCCATCCCTATGCAGTCACTGGAAAAAGACGGCACATGGATCTGCTCTTACTCCCCCATTTCCATGGTCATCAATATGGCTGCGCTGCTTCCCCAGGAGCAGGCCCAGGACCCCTACTATATCAAATATATAGAACTGAAATACAAGGACGGCTCCAGCTATGTGATCAGCAAACAGGATGAGCTGGACAATACCGGATATCTGTGCGGTGTTGACAGTGAGCTGCGCCTTACCTACAACCGTATCGTTGATCCAAAAGACATTGCGCAGATCGTCATCAATGATAATACCTATGATATAAACTAAAGTAACAGTTCAGCCTTTCGCTGTTCCGCCAGACTGCGGTTTCAAACACACTCTGGTAAAAGAGGAATATCCCTTGGTGGATCATGTGCTGGAAAGCATACAATTCCACGGGATATTCCTCTTTTGGGTAAAGCTCCTGTATTTATCTGCCCAGCGTTCTGCGCACCAATTCTACGGGCATTTCTTTCCCTGTCCATATCCGGAAAGCTTCAGCTCCCTGGTACAGCAGCATAGAATATCCGTTAAACGCTTTACATCCTGCTTTTTTGGCCATTTCTAATAACCGTGTCTCCCAGGGGTTGTAAATAATATCTCCCACAGTTAGTCCCGGATGCAGAAAAGATTCATCCGGCAAAATGCACGCCTCCACGTGGGGGGACATCCCCACAGAGGTAGCATTTACAAACAGCGCACTCATATCTACGCTTTTTTTCAGCGCCTCTTTATCCTCATTGTCACATAGATGGATCTCACAAGCGGTTTCCCTTTCCAAACGTTCCAGCAGCTTTTGCATTCTTGGAAGATACTGGCTTGTCATACGAGCAAATACGTTTATTCTGCCGGCTCCGTCAAGGGCTGCCTGGGTGCAGATCGCAGTGGCAGCACCGCCGATGCCCATCAGAGTGATGGTCTTTCCCTTCACGTGGAGACCCTGTTCTCTGACGGAACGCATGAATCCGATGCCGTCTGTATTGTGTCCCACAAACCGTCCATCTCTGTTCTCCACTGTATTGACTGCGCCGATCAGCCTTGCGGCAGGAGAAAGGTCATCCAGGTATTCCAGTATTTTATTTTTATTGGGCATAGTCAGGTTAAAGCCCTTTACATTGAGGGCACGCAGTCCTTTTACCGCGTCCTGCAGTTTATTTTCCTTTACATCAAAACAGAGATAGGCATAATCCAGTTCCAGAGCCTGAAATCCTGTATTGTGCATCATGGGTGAGATGCTGTGCGCCACCGGGCTTCCCAGAAGACCGGTAAGCTGTGTATGTCCTGTGATTGGTATCATGAGTGTTTGTCCTTTCGTATTGAACGGTAACCCTTGCATTACTGTTCCAAGTATTTTAAAAGTGTGATCTTTTACAACGACACTTTTACTTTCAATTTAAAGTGTAAAAGGAAACTTTCATGGTGTCAAGAAAAAAAGTATGCTATAATAGCGGCAGAATGCGCATATCTGTACATCCCAAAGCGTGTCGCTTGGCACAAAGTGAACAGTAAACCAGCGTAATATTGCCGGAAGGAGAAAGAATCATGAAAACCGTAGAGATAAAAGATGTAAAAATCGGGGAGGGAATTCCGAAGATCTGCATTCCCCTTACAGGAAAGACAAGAGAAGAAATCATAAAAGAAGCAGAAATTGTAAAAAACATGGAACCGGATTTGGTGGAATGGCGCGCAGATTGTTATGAAGAGGGAGCAAACAGCGAAAAGCGTTTGGAAATGTTGAAAACAATTCATGACAGATTAGACAAGATTCCCCTTCTTTTTACCTTCAGAACCGACAAAGAAGGGGGCAGTTGTCCCATCACCTATGCGGATTATGTAAATCTTCTGGAAAATACCGCCAAAACCGGCTTTGCAGACCTGATCGACGTGGAGGCTTTTTTTGACACGGACAGGACAAAATACCTTATGGAAAGCCTGAAGGCATGCGGCGCTTTTGTGGTTGCCTCCAACCACCATTTTGACAGGACCCCTTCTATAGAAGAGATGGTAAAGCGGCTGGAGACCATGGACAGTTTCGGGGCTGATATTCTGAAACTGGCTGTCATGCCAAAAAGTGAGGAAGATCTCATGGCACTTTTGACAGCAACCGTCATGATGAAGAGCAGATCAGACAAACCGGTCATTACCATGTCTATGGGAAAAACAGGAGTTTTAAGCCGTCTTTGCGGAGAGATGTCAGGCTCATCCGTCACATTTGCAGCGGGAATAAAGGCCTCCGCGCCGGGACAGATCCCGGCTGAGAGGATGCGAAAAACCCTGTGTCTTCTTCATGAAAGCTTTACATAAAAAGGATAACATAACAAGAAAAAACAGGACCGAAACTGTCGAAAAGATTTTTGATTCGTCCAAGCGGTTTTGACAAAATAAACACCCCCTATCGCCTATAATGAACATTACTTATTCCAGATAAGTATGCGGCGGAAGATCTAACAGTGGATTTTCTGTTGTCATGAATGAGTCATACAAGGTTTAGGGGGTGTTTTGTGTACTACGAATTTTACATTGACGTTTTTTTCGTAGTCAATCTGGTAATGGATTTTTTGCTGCTGCGTCTGGTGAACCGGGTGCTGAAGGGGACTGCCACTCCTCTTAGCTCTCTGGCAGGTGCGGCGCTGGGAGCTGCCGGTATCTGTGTGATCACATTACTGCCCTTATCGTCCCCCTACGTACGGGTATTACTTTCACATGGTTTTTTGGGCGTCCTCATGGTGTGGGTGGGCTGCAGGTGCAGGTCATGGAGAAAACTGGTCACAGGGCTTTTACTGTTGTACGGTTTTTCTTTTCTCACAGGAGGAATTCTTACGGCTCTGCCGGTAAGCACAAAGGAAGGCTTACTTACGTTTTGTTTCATCACCACAGCCACTTACTGGATTCTCATCTTAGGAATGCGACTCTTGGAATACTTAAAAGGAAAAAGCTCCGCCATATGCGAAGTTGTTATTCGCGCAGGCGGCAAATCAGTGAAAGTCAAAGGACTGTATGATACTGGCAACAGGCTGCGTGACACACTCACCAGAAAACCGGTGAGCGTTGTGGAATACGGGAAGTTTGAGGAGCTTCTTGGGGAGGACCAAAAGGCTTCTTTTGAGAGGCTTCTTGACGGAAACGGAAGCACAGAGGATATCTGTGCCCGGTCTGTACTGGCCTTTCATCCCCATTACATTTCATACCGCAGCGTGGGGCAGGATAATGGACTAATGCTTGCCGTCACTGTAGATGAACTATATGTATCAGCAGGAGAAGAAGGCAGTGTGGTGAAACATGCGGTTTTAGGGCTTGCAGGGAACCAGCTTTCCACTGCCGGAAACTTTCAGATAATCGTCAATCCGTGCATTGTGAGTGCAGAACCGTGAGGGGTTCCGGATCCATGAGCACACAGCAGAGCAAAAAGTCAGGATTAGCTTTGACAGTTTTAGGGAGGAGCATAAATGAATATGGAAGCAGCAGCAGAGAGAAAAGTACAGATGCCTGTTTTTTCGGGGTTTTCCAATATTATATTCAGAAGAGGGGAAGAAATTCATTATATCGGAGGGGCAGAGGTCCTTCCGGCGCCTTTGGACGCTGAGTCCGAGGCGGAAATGATAGGAAAATTACAGACAGAGGACAATGCAGACGCAAAATCCCGTCTGATCGAACATAACCTGCGTCTGGTCGTGTATATTGCCAAAAAATTTGACAACACCGGGGTAGGGGTGGAAGATTTGATCTCCATAGGGACAATAGGTCTCATTAAGGCCATCAATACATTTAACCCCACAAAAAAGATCAAACTGGCAACATACGCGTCCAGATGTATTGAAAATGAGATCCTCATGTATCTCAGACGAAACAGCAAGACAAAGATGGAGGTTTCCATTGATGAGCCGCTGAATGTGGACTGGGATGGAAATGAACTGCTTTTGTCCGACATTCTGGGAACAGATGAGGACGTTATCTACAGGGGAATAGAGAGTGAAGTAGAACGGTCCCTTCTGGGGAAAGCCATCGGAAAGCTGACAAAAAGGGAGCAGACCATTGTGCGCCTGCGCTTTGGCATCAATATGCCGGATGGCAGAGAAAAGACCCAGAAAGAAGTGGCAGATCTTCTGGGCATATCCCAGTCCTACATATCCAGGCTGGAAAAGCGGATCATGAAGAGGCTGAAAAAAGAAATTGTAAGGTACGAATAACACAATAGCAGTATATGTAATAAAAAACAGCCGTCCAACAGCGGGAAACACAAATCCATAGGGATTCTCGTTTCCTGTTGTTGGCGGCTGTTTTTATTACATGTTCTGCTGTATATCCTGTTTTTCCTTCAGGATGATCTCTGCAAGCTGTGCAATCCGCTCATCGGACATTCTGGCGGCGGGGGCGGAGATGGAGAAAGCGTAACGGGCACGTCCCTTATAGTCCGGGAGGCTGACAGCAATGCATCTCACTCCCAACTCATTTTCTTCATCATCCAGTGCGTAGCCTTTTTTTCTTACTTCCTCTATTTTTTCCCGGAAACGGGGAAAGTCCGTGATGGTATGGGGGGTCAGGCGTATGATCCTGCTTGCCTCCCAGAAACGCCGTATCTGTTCCTCGTCCATATCTGCGGCCATGGCTTTCCCCACACCGGAGCAGTAAAGGGGAATCCGGTTGCCCACCTTGGAGACCATGCGCACAGAGTTCTGGTAGGATTCTTCTTTATAGATATATACGGCCTCCGCACCGTCAAGCTGGACAAAATGTACGGTTTCCCCTGTTTTTTCGGAGAGCTTTTTTAAGTGAGGGCGTACGATCTCCAAAATGTCCATGCGGCTCAACAGCCGGTTGGAGAGACTTAATATTTTTAGGGACAGATCATATTTCTGTGTGTCTGTGTCCTGTTTCACATATCCCATGTAGATAAGGGAGCAGAGCAGACGGTGTACCGTGCTTTTGTTCAGCGCAAGCTGCCGGCTCAAGTCCGCCAGCGCAATGGGACCGTCAGATGCCAGGGTTTCCAGGACCAGAAAGAGCCTGTCAGCCACTTGGATGGGATTCTTTTCTTCCATAATTTATTCCTGCCTTTGGTTATTTTTCACGAATAGGCTTTGGCGTTATTGTAACACTTTCCCATTCAGGAAACAACCGGAATTTTTTTTCGATTTTCTCTTGACAATCCAGGCGAGAAGAGTATAATTCAAGATAAAGATACCACAATACGAAACGAAGTTTCATAATGTGGAATGAATAAAGCGAATAGGCGAAATTAAACTTTACAGCAAGGCCCATAAAACAAAAAATCATCAACCATTTTAAGGAGGAAGTTATGAGTGCAATTTTAGAACAGCTTTCAAAATTCGGTGTAGTTCCTGTCGTCGTATTAAATGAAGTGAAGGATGCAGAGCCTTTGGCAAAGGCATTATGTGAGGGTGGTCTCCCCTGTGCAGAGGTGACATTCCGTACTGCGGCAGCCGAGGAATCTATCCGTACCATGACAGAGAAATTCCCTGAGATGCTGGTAGGTGCCGGAACTGTTCTGACCACAGAGCAGGTTGACCGTGCAGTTGCAGCAGGTGCGAAATTCATTGTAAGCCCGGGATTCGATCCGGAGATCGTTGACTACTGTCTGAGCAAAGAGATTCTGGTCCTGCCGGGATGCGTAACCCCCTCTGAAGTGGCACAGGGTGTAAAACGCGGCCTGAAGGTTCTCAAATTCTTCCCGGCTGAGCAGTACGGCGGAGTATCCACCATTAAAGCTATGGCAGCAGCCTATGTGGGGATCAAATTCATGCCCACAGGCGGTATCAGTCCCAAGAATGTAAAAGACTATCTGACCTGCGATAAAATCTTCGCATGCGGCGGAAGCTGGATGGTAAAAGGAGATATGATTGCAGCAGGAGAGTTTGATAAGATCAAATCCCTGACAGAGGAAGCGGTAGCTCTGGTGAAAGAAGTAAGATAGGCTGTAAGCTGATAAGAGTTATTATAGTGAAAATAATATAGGATTTATGGCAAAGGAGAATTTTAAAAATGGCAAAAAGAGTGATCACATTTGGTGAAATCATGTTGAGACTGGCACCGGAAGGATATTACCGTTTTGTACAGGCGGATACTTTTGGCGCAACCTACGGCGGAGGAGAGGCGAATGTAGCCGTTTCCCTTGCCAACTACGGATTCGACGCAGCATTTGTCACAAAGCTGCCAAAACATGAGATTGGACAGGCTGCTGTCAATTCTTTGAGAAAATATGGTGTGGATACTACAGAAATCGTGCGCGGTGGTGACCGTGTGGGAATTTATTTCCTTGAGAAAGGCGCATCCCAGAGACCTTCCAAGGTAATCTATGACCGTGCCGGTTCCTCCATTGCAGCAGCAAAAGCTTCCGATTTCGACTGGAAGCATATTTTTGACGGTGCTGACTGGTTCCATTTCACTGGGATCACACCGGCCTTAAATGACGAAGTGGCAGCCATCTGTCTGGAAGCCTGCAAAGCGGCCAAAGACGCAGGCCTGACCATTTCCTGTGACTTAAACTACAGAAATAAACTGTGGTCCAAGGAAAAAGCAGGACAGGTCATGGGTGAAATCTGCAAATATGTGGATGTCTGCATTGCAAACGAAGAGGATGCTTCCGATGTATTCGGCATCAAAGCAGCCAACACAGATGTCACCACAGGTACTGTAAACCATGAGGGATACAAAGATGTTGCAAAACAGCTTGCTGATCGTTTTGGTTTCTCAAAGGTTGCCATTACACTGAGAGAGTCCCTGTCTGCAAATGACAATAACTGGTCTGCAATGTTATATGACGGAAAAGATTACTTCTTCAGCAAAAAATATAAAATGCACATCGTTGACCGTGTAGGCGGCGGTGACAGCTTTGGCGGCGGATTGATCTGCGCATGCTTAAACGGCTATGACGCACAGTCTACCATCGAGTTCGCAGTAGCGGCCTCCTGCCTGAAGCACTCCATTGAAGGTGACTTCAACATGGTTTCCATGGACGAGGTTTCCAAACTTGCAGGCGGAGACGGTTCAGGACGTGTACAGAGATAAGAACAGATTAAATAGTTATAAATGATAGCCCTTTTGCCATGGGTGAACATTTAAATAAAAATGGGATGTTGTGAAAACAGCATCCCATTGTTTATAACAACAGATGATCCCCAGAGAGCTATCTGCCGGATCAAATGGTTTGGACAGCAGCTTTTGTGCTTATTGATAAATTAGAGGAACAGGGAGGGTTTTAGAATGAAAAAAGATTTTGATTTGCTTTCATTGGGAGAAATTTTACTGAGGCTGTCACCGCCGGATAATGAGAGGATCGTGCGCGGTGAGACATTCCAGAAGCAGGTGGGCGGCGCGGAGCTTAATGTGGTGTCAGGCGCGTCCCTTCTGGGACTCAGAACAGGCATCATATCCAAGCTGCCGGATAACGCCCTGGGGGTTTACGCGAAGAACAGGGTCCGGTTCTGCGGAGTCAGCGATGACTATCTGGTGTATGATGAGGAGCCAGATGCAAGGCTGGGGATTTATTACTATGAAAACGGAGCGTACCCCAGGAAACCCAGTGTGGTTTATGACAGGAGGCACGCTTCCTTCTGTAAGATCAAGGTGGAGGAGCTGCCCAGGGAGATGTTTGCCAGCACCAGGTGTTTTCATACCAGCGGGATCACCTTGGCTCTGGCGGAGAATACCAGGAATACAGCCGTTGAGATGATCAGGAAGTTTAAGGAGAACGGGGCACTCATCTCTTTTGACGTAAATTTCCGCGGTAATCTCTGGACCGGGGCGCAGGCAAAGGAATGTATTGAGAAAATCCTGCCCTATGTGGATATTTTCTTCTGCTCTGAGGATACGGCACGGCTGACATTTTTGAAGGACGGGGATGTAAAGTCCATAATGAAGAGCTTTACGGAGGAATATCCCATATCGATCGTGGCTTCTACCCAGAGGATCGTGCACAGTCCTAAGGTGCATACATTTGGGTCTGTGATCTATAACGCTAAAGAGGACAGGTATTATGAGGAGGAGCCATACCGGGATATAGAGGTGGTGGACAGGATCGGAAGCGGGGACGCTTATATCTCAGGGGCACTTTACGGGCTTCTGGCACATGAATTTGACTGTCAGAAGGCACTGGAGTATGGGAATGCCACCAGTTCGGTGAAAAATACCATTCCGGGGGATCTGCCCTCCTGTGACCTGAAAGAGATCAACCGGATCATACGGAACCATAAGGATACAGGAATGCAGGCAGAAATGGACAGATAAGGGATCATAGAGAAGTAAAAATATAGCCCCCAATAGACTCTGTGTGATAAATGACAGGGAACCCCCAAAATAGATTCTGTGTGATTAATAGTAAGGAAAGAATAACTATACCACAGTGAAATTTCATGGAAATTGGACGTGATGGGGAGCATAAGATAGGTAATAAGGGTGTGTTTTGGTGGGATTATGCGGGTTTGTGATCTGAGACAGAAGGAAGTTATCAATATTTGTACCTGTAAAAGTCTGGGGTGTCCTTTAGATGTGGAGTTTGATCCTAAGACAGGGTGTCTGACGGCGATCATTGTGCCGGTTCCGGGCAAGCTCTGCGGGCTGTTTGGGCCGGCCAGTGAGTATGTGATACCCTGGCAGTGTATTAAGCAGATCGGGGAGGATATTATTCTGGTAGAGATCAAGGAAGATAAGTTTCTAAAGAAAGAATAAGAAAGAACACAGGGGTGGTTCCTTGACACGCTTTTTTCGGTGAAGTATGATAAAAGGCGTAAAAGGAGGGGAACCAATGAAGGGATTTTTGGTGAAGTATAAGAGGGCATTTTTGTTCTCGCTGTTGTTTTCTCTCGTTTGTTTTGGATTTATGCTGACGCATTTTACCATAACAATTGATGAGGAGACATGGATTCTGGCCAACCAGCCGTCACTTTTGTGGCTTTTACAGGGGAGATTTTCAGTGTGGCTGTTTGACCTTATTTTTACCAGGGAGGGGAATTTTGCGCCGTTTCTCTGGGATTTTTTGTCAGTGGTGTGCTGGCATTTTTCAGGGGTTATCTTTGCCTATGCACTGTTAGGGAAAGAAAAAGTCAAAGAATGGCAGATGTTTTTCTTTACCGCATACTACGCGTCACTGCCGTTTGTGGTGGGGGAAATACTTTCCTTCTCCATGTTCAATCTCCAGGTATGTACAGCCATGGCGGCCGTGGCTTTTGGGTTTGTATCCAGTGTCAGGTTTGTGGAGGATAAGAGAAAAAGAGATGCCGGTTATGCATTTTTGCTCCTGTTGTATGGGTTTGCTGTGTATCAGGCTCTGATCTGTGTGTATGTGACAGGTGTGGTTGCCTATTGCCTCCTCAGATTTGTGAAGATGGAAAAGAGAGGACTGCTTCGCTTTATTGTGACCTGTGCTGTGCTCTGCGCGGCAGCGGCGGCTGTATATTACGGCATTGATATGGTCATCTGGCATTTTTCAGGGACTGCCGGATATCTGGAGGAGAATTATATCGGCTGGTTCAGCGAGAACTGGAAAGCCATGTTTGCAGCCTCGGTTCTCAATGTGGGAAGGGTATCTTTTGCGATCCCCTATGAGGGAGAGTATATATACGGCGGGGAAGTCATCCGCTGTGTTACTGTGCTCTTTGTGATCTATGCTTTGTGGCTGTTTTTTAGGCGCAGAGGCGTTAAGGAGAAGCTTGGTGTATTTTTTTATACCACCGCTCTTTGTATAGCGCCGTTTATCATGTATGTGATGCTGGCAACCTACAGGACCCACGGCAGGATGCTTTTGGCGATTCCGCTTTTAGGGGCTGTACAGCTCTATCTTATATTCGGTGCACTCAGGAGAAAGACAGTAAAGACGGCAATGATCGTGTTTGTATCGTATCTGCTGTTTCTGAATGCCAGGAATATGAATATGATATATTATTATGGAAGTATTGCTTATGAGAGAGATGTGACCACAGCGTCCCAGCTCATGTACGATATTGGGAGAGCAGGCATGGATTATCATGCAAAGCCCATAGCGTTTGTAGGGATGGTGCAGCCGGACGAGCTGCCGATCCAGAAGTCAGATACGCTGGGAGGTTCCATTTTTGCGTGGGATGAGGGGAATGTTTCCAGGATGAAGGACTTTCTGAGAACGCAGGGATATGCAGTGACAGCGGCATCTGCGGAGATGATCGGAAGAGCCGCCGCAGAGGCCGAATCCATGACATCATGGCCCCAGGAGGGAAGTATCCGGGAACTGGATGACATGATCATTGTGAAGTTCTCACAGCCTACAAAAAAATGGTATGCCGTAAATAATGTGGTGACAGAATAGTACAGATGACCGCAGTGTGAAAGGAAAACGCACTGCGGTCATTTCATATATAAAGCGGACATTTTTATATACAAATATGAAACCAAATTATAAAAAAACAAATTGTATTGAAGTGCATACAAGTGATATTCTATAGTTAAGAGGTATCGTGACGGCGAAGCGGGTCTGCGCACTTCCTGCGCTGTCCGAAGCGGTGAGGCCACTGAACAATTACGAAGTAAAGAGAAAAGGAGTATCGGTAATGACAAAACTGGTAATTAACCCAAATGTAAAGAAGAGCAAAATACATAAGGAGATTTACGGGCATTTCTCCGAGCATCTGGGAAGATGTATTTATGAGGGGCTTTACGTGGGAGAGGATTCTCCGATCCCCAATGTAAACGGCATGCGTACAGATGTGGTGGAAGCCCTGAAGGAAATGAAGATTCCGGTTCTGCGCTGGCCGGGCGGATGTTTTGCGGATGAGTATCACTGGAAAGATGGGATCGGCCCGAAAGAGAGCCGGAAGAAGATCATCAACACCCATTGGGGTGGTGTTGTGGAGGATAACAGCTTTGGAACCCATGAGTTTTTTGAACTGTGCCGTCAGCTTGGCTGTGAGGCCTATGTAAACGGAAATGTGGGGAGCGGAACTGTACAGGAAATGTCAGAGTGGGTGGAATATATGACCTTTGACGGCGTTTCTCCTATGGCTGATCTGAGGAAGGAAAACGGGCACGAGGATTCCTGGGATGTGGCCTTCTTTGGTGTGGGAAATGAAAACTGGGGATGCGGGGGAAATATGACACCGGAATACTACGGCAATGAGTACCGCCGTTACCAGACTTACGTAAGGGATTATAAGTCAGACAAAAAGATCTACAAAATTGCCTGCGGTGCCAATGTGGATGATTATGAGTGGACAGAGGGCGTTATGCACACCTGCTTCCGCCACAGCCAGCCTTTCCAGCATGGATTTATGGATGGTCTTTCTCTGCATTATTATACACATCCGGAGGGATGGGACATCAAGGGAAGCGCTACGGATTTTGACGATAAGGCCTGGTATAAGACACTGAGCAAGACTCTTTATATGGAAGAGCTGATCAACCGCCACGGAGCCATTATGGACAAGTACGACCCGGAAAAGAAAATCGGTATGATCGTGGATGAGTGGGGCACCTGGTTTACAGTTGAACCCGGTACAAATCCGGGCTTCCTCTATCAGCAGAACACCATGAGGGATGCGTTGGTAGCCGGAATCAACCTGAACATCTTCAACAAACACAGCGACCGTGTCCACATGGCCAATCTGGCCCAGTTGGTAAATGTCCTTCAGTCCGTCATCCTCACAGAAGGGGAGAAGATGCTGTTGACACCCACTTACCATGTATTTAATATGTACAAATACCATCAGGACGCAGAACTTCTGGACAGCCATATGGACACAGAGAGAATCGGTGTGGATGAGGAGTATCAGGTGCCGAACCTGACGGAATCTGTATCAGTAGACGCTGAAGGTGTGATGCACATCACCATCACGAATCTTTCCCTGGAAGAAGCGTATGAGGTGGATGCGCTGATCCTGGAAAAACCTGTGACAGAGGTAAAAGGAGAAATCCTGGCAGAAGAGATGCATGCCATGAATACCTTCGATGAGCCGGAAAATGTAAAGGTGAAGGAATTTAAGAATGTGAAGATCACAGACAAAGGAATTGCATTTACTGTACCTGCGTGCAGTGTACTGCATCTGGCAGTGAAATAAATACCTGCAAAGCTGGGGAAACAAAAAAACCAGCCGAGCCGGCCAATGATCAAAGCCGGACTGTCAGCTTACCGCCGACAGCCCGGCTTTTTGTCAGCCCCGGAAATCATCCTGCGTTTCTTTTTCAGGCCAGTAGGCTGAAATATACAATTACAATAAGACCCAATATAATACGGTAAACGCCGAATATTTTAAAATCATGTTTTCTGATATAACTGAGGAGCATACGGATGGCAAACACCGATACAACGAAGGACACCAGTGTTCCAATTATCAGAAGAATCCAATCCGACCCGGAAAACATTCCGGTTTTTAAAAAATATTTCAGCAGCTTCAGTCCGCTGGCGCCTGCCATGACCGGAATAGCCAGGAAAAAGGAAAATTCACTTGCCACATACCGAGAGCAGCCCAGGATGACAGCGCCCAGGATAGTGGCGCCGCTTCTGGAAGTCCCGGGAATTGCTGCCAATACCTGAAAACAGCCTATGAAAAAAGCTGTCTGATAGGTAAGGGCCTCTAAAGTTTCCATTTTCGGCTGTCTTTTTCTGTTTTCAATGACAAGAAAAGCGATACCGTACAGGATCAAAGTGGCAGCGATCACATATACACTGGACAGGTAGTCCTCCAGGATCATGTCAAGAGGCAGGCCGGCGATCACAATGGGAATACATCCCACAACAACTTTTTTCCACAGCGCAAAGGTCTCCTGTTTTTCGGAGGCGCTTTTCTTTGGAGAAAAGGGGTTGAGCTTGTGGAAAAACAGGACCAGAACAGCCAGTATGGAGCCGAACTGGATCACCACTTTGAAAACCTCAAAAAATTCCGGTGTGGAGGTCATGGGCCAGATATTGTCAAACAAGATCAAATGCCCTGTGCTGCTTATTGGCAGCCATTCTGTGATACCCTGGATGATGCCCAGAATGACTGCCTTTAAGATTTCAATCAAATCCATAAATAGCTTTTCCTTTCTGTAGTGAAATCCTTAGTGGGGCAGCTTTATTTGTCGTTCTGTATCTCAATTTTGCGGATTTCTTTTGTTCGGATCTCCTTACAGATATCCTCAATGAAATCCTGCAGAGACTTCTGACCCTCATCGCCCAGGAAACGGCTTCTGACTGCCACTTTTTCTTCCGCTTCTTCTTTTTCTCCCACAACGATCATGTAAGGAACCTTTGAAAGCCGCGCCTCACGGATCTTATAGCCGATTTTTTCAGAGCGCTCATCAATGGTGCAGAGGATTCCGTTTTTCCTTAATTCAGCCTCTACCCTGACTGCATAATCCTGGTATTTTTCTGAGATAGGAAGGATGCGGACCTGTTCCGGGCAGAGCCAGGTGGGGAACATACCGGCGTATTTTTCAATGAGCCATGCAAGGGTTCTCTCATAGCAGCCGATTGAAGTTCTGTGTATAATGTACGGGCGGACTTTTTCTCCGTTCTGGTCAATATAGTACATATCAAACTGTTCAGCCAGCAGCGCGTCCCACTGTATGGTGATCATGGTGTCCTCTTTGCCGTATACATTTTTGGCATTGATGTCAACCTTGGGGCCATAGAAGGCGGCTTCTCCCACATCCTCCACAAACGGAACATCCAGTTCCTCTAAAATACTGCGGATGTGCTGCTCAGTCTCTTCCCAGACCTGGGCATCCCCAATGTATTTTTCTGTGTTTTCAGGATCCCATTTTGATAAATGGAAGGTCACATCATCCTGAAGTCCCAGAGTGGTCAGGCATTTCTTGGCAAGCGCCAGGCAGCCTTTGAATTCTTCCACCATCTGATCCGGGCGGACGATCAAATGTCCCTCTGAAATGGTGAACTGGCGGACACGTGTCAGACCGTGCATTTCTCCGGAGTCCTCATTTCTAAAAAGTGTGGAGGTCTCACTGTAGCGAAGGGGAAGATCGCGGTAGGAGCGCTGTTTGGACTTATATACATAATACTGGAAGGGACAGGTCATGGGACGCAGGGCGAACACCTCTTTGTCCGCCTCCTCATCTCCCAGTACGAACATGCCGTCTTTATAGTGATCCCAGTGTCCGGAAATCTTATATAAGTCACTCTTTGCCATAAGAGGAGTTTTGGTACGGATGTATCCCCAGTTGTTATCCTCCTCATCCTCGATCCATCTCTGGAGTGTCTGGATGATCTTGGCGCCTTTGGGCATCAGCAGGGGAAGTCCCTGTCCGATCACATCGACAGTTGTAAATAATTCCATTTCACGTCCCAGTTTGTTGTGGTCGCGTTTTTTTATGTCCTCCAGATGCTGAAGATATTCGTTCAGCTCATCCTTTGTTGCAAATGCGCTTCCGTAAATTCTCTGGAGCATGGTTTTGTTTGAGTCGCCTCTCCAGTAGGCGCCTGAGGAGGAGGTCAGCTTAAAGGCTTTGATCCCCTTTGTATTCATGAGATGAGGGCCTGCGCACAGATCAACGAAATCCCCCTGGGAGTAAAAGGAAATCTCGGCATCCTGGGGAAGATCTGTGATCAATTCCACTTTGTAAGGCTCATCTTTTTCTGTCATGAACTGAATCGCTTCCTCCCTTGGAAGTGTGAAGCGCTCAAGTTTATTTCCCTTTTTGATGATCCGTTTCATCTCTTTTTCCAGCTTGTCAAGATCTTCTCTTGAAAAAGGTTCTGCCTCAAAGTCATAGTAGAAACCAGTGTCAATGGCTGGTCCGATGGCAAGTTTGGCGTTGGGATACAGATTTTTAACGGCTTCCGCCAGGATATGGGAACAGGTATGGCGGACAACTCGGAGTCCTTCCTGATCTCTGGCAGTGAGGATGTTCAGCGTACAGTCCCTGTCAAGAACAGTGCGCAGGTCCACCACCCGGCCGTCCACCTCGCCGGCGCAGGCGGCCCTTGCCAGTCCTTCGCTTATGTCAAAAGCAACGTCAATGATAGATTTGGATTCAGCATATTCTTTTACTGAACCGTCTTTTAATGTGATTTTCATTCTTTTTTCCTCCATAAAAAAACCCTGAACAATCCTTAGACTGTTCAGGGACGATAAACAAGATACCGCGGTTCCACCCTTTTTGTAAATACCACTCATTCAGACGATAACGGTGTCGGCCGGACTTTATTAAAGCCGCTCCAGGGTGGTCTTCAAATGCTTCCCCATAGAATGCTCACACCAAATGCATTCCTCTCTGCATGGATAGACATTTTACTCTTCCTGTCTACGCGTTGGTCTATATGACAGAGTATATCTGTGATCTGTCCGACAGTCTGCAGAAACACTCTGAATCGGTGTTAGCATATCATTTATGGGAGAGAATGTCAAGCCGGGAGTGCAGGATTTTCAGGGGCGCAGATAGCTCTTCATATTTTTCAGTGCGTGTTTTTCCAGGCGGCTGACCTGAGCCTGGGAGATGCCGATTTCCTGGGCAACCTCCATCTGAGTTTTTCCTTCGTAGAATCGCATTTCAATAATGTGTTTTTCCCTGTCATCCAGGCGTTTCATGGCTTCTTTCAGGGAGAGATCTTCAATCCAATTTTCCTCCCTGTTCTTTTTATCACTGATCTGATCCATGACATACAGGGTATCTCCGCCTTCTGTGTATACAGGGTCGTAGAGGCTGACCGGACTTTGGATGGCATCCAGGGCATAGACAATGTCTTCTTTTTCAATGCCGATCTCCTCGGCGATTTCATTGATGGTTGGCTCTTTGAGATTTTTCTTTACGTAATTTTCTTTGGCGTAGATGGCTTTGTATGCCGTATCGCGGAGAGAACGGCTGACACGGATAGAGTTGTTGTCGCGCAGATACCTGCGGATCTCACCGATGATCATGGGAACCGCATAAGTAGAAAATTTCACGTTCAGAGTCGTATCGAAATTGTCAATGGCTTTCATAAGCCCGATGCAGCCAATCTGGAATAAATCATCCACATTTTCATTGCTGGCGGAAAAGCGTTTGATGATACTGAGCACCAGTCTTAAATTTCCCTTGATATATAATTCTCTGGCTTCCGTGTCTCCCTTTTTGATCCGCTCGAAGAGAATATCCTTCTCTTCGTTGGTAAGGACAGGGAGTTTGGAAGTGTTCACACCACATATTTCAACTTTATTAAGTGCCATTGCAAGAATCCTCCTGGAAATTTTAATGTCTAGTAAAATGATTCTCACCTGGTGCGGACAATATACGACAACCCGGAAAATTTAATAAAGTTTTAGCCCTTGACAATTCGGAAAAACAGATGGGATAAATGAAAAAACAGGAGTTGATATCAATAGAAAAAACCCTTGTTTTCAACAAAAAAGTGTTAAAAACAAGGGTTTTTGACTTCATCTAAAGCTCTTCAAACCGCGGTATGGTGATCACTTCCCCGCCCTTCATGGCGGATTCATGGGCACAGATCCCGGTTCCTGTCCAGTAAGCTCCCATGATGTCATCAATGGCCGGCTTCCGTTCCTCCAAGATAGAACGGATGAATTCATGTACCAGGTGGGGATGGGAACCACCGTGTCCGCCGCCCTGCTTGAATGAGAGATGGGTGTTTTCGTTGTTATATACCGTGTTGGTGGTGAAGGATGCGATCTCATCAGGCAGAAGGTATGCATAATCCGGAATCTTGATCCGCTTTTCCAGGATCTCTCCCCCTCTGCTGGATTCTTCTTTCTCTTCATTGAGTATATCTACTCTCTGTAATTCTCCTGTTCTGGTATAAAGGACAGGGTCCTCGTCTGCTAGCTGCTGCCACTCAAAGCTCTTATTCTCACCGTATACACGGAAACACTCAGAATAACTTCTGGCCACACCGTACAGAAAACGTTCCATCTCAATGGTGATATCACTGTCCTGAAGGGTAATAAACGCGGCTTCAAAAGCGTAAGGGCACCCATATGTTTCCTCCAGTTCTTTACGGACTTTACCGGAACCTCTGGCATACACCTTTTCCGGCAGATGCCCTGCCAGCATCAGGCACGGTGCAACGGCATGAGTGGGATGCATAAGAGGCGGGAACCCCTTCCAGTAATCAGGCCAGCCTTCCATATCCTGATAATGTGCGCATGTCATATACTGCAGGCGCCCCAGTTCCCCTTTTTCATACAGTTCCTTCATATAGAGAAATTCCCGCTGGAAAATAGTGGTCTCCATAAACATATAATTCTTTTTTGAAGCCTTTCTCGCTTCAATGACCTGCTTTAGTTCGTCCAGGCTCATGCCCATAGGGATGGTGCAGCCGCAGTGCTTTCCCGCATTCAGTACCCGCACAGAAAACGGCGCGTGTGTGGAAGGCGGTGTCACCAGATGGACAGCGTCGATCTCAGGGATGTCAAGTACACTCTGTAAATCGGTGAAACACTGGCTTGGGGGAATGCTGTACCTCTCTCTGGCAATGTTCAGAAGCTTTTCATTTTTGTCCACAACATAGACCTTGTCCACATCGGGATGCTTGCAGTAGATGGCGGCAAACTCCAATCCGAAGCTGAGTCCAACTAAGGCTACATTTAATTTTTTCATATTCAAAGTCCTCCTTTTCTTCTGTACATAAGATTTTAGACCAGATATCTTCTTAAGGGAATGAAGAAAACTTTCTGATTGGCGCAGGATCACCGAAAAAACAGACAGGTTTTTCTGCGGATCTGCACATATTTTATTTGGAGACCAGTAAAAATATAAAAAATCCGCAGATGGAAAAATAACAGGGAATCTGAAAATTTTTTAAGATGGAATAGCAAAAAGTCAAATAATATATTTATTCTAAAAATAACAGGGATATGGTTTAATGTGTTTATAGCAATTCAGAACAGCCGGCGTGATGAAGATGCAGAGCGGGGCAGGAATCTTTTCTGCCTGAATACTATGGAAACCAGAAAAGAAACACAGGGAAAAGAGGGTAAGAAAATATGAAGAGAAAAAAAGTGACAGCCCTTCTGATGGCGGCAGCAATGATCCTGGGAACTACAGCATGTGGAAATTCCCAGAGCGGCCGGGAGGATAAGACCGAAGAAGACAATACACCTGACAAAAAGGAGAGCAGTCAGGAGAACAGTGCAGAGGGAGACGCGGCAGAGATCACACTTCTTATGACAAATGACTGGGTTGACGAATCCACGGAATTGGGCGCGGAATTCACAAAAACCATCAGACAGTACGAGGAGGAACATCCCGGAACGAAGATCACGGTTCAGGGAGCCTCACAGCAGGATATCAAGGAGTCTTTCCAGACGGCAGCACTGGCAGGAGGCGGAGCGGATGTGGTGATCATGGACAATTCCGGACATGCCATTGATCTAGCGGCAATGGGACTTTTATATCCGCTGAGCGAGCTGTCCACAGCAGAGGATCTGGTATCTCAGTATCAGGAAGGACCTCTTAATTCCGGTAAGTTCCAGGGAGAATACTATTCTGTTCCCTGGTATATGGACTGCTGCGGCCTGTATTATAACAAGGAACGTCTGGATGAACTGGGCCTTTCAGTTCCCACAAACTGGGAGGAGCTTTCCGGTGCCCTTGAGAAAGTAAAGGAGGCCGGATACGGAGGGATCATCACATATCAGAGCGCATATGCATTTTATTCTTTTTTCTATCAGAATGAATGCCCGGTCATTGATACCAGCGGTGAGACGCCGTCTGTGGTGATCGACAATGAACAGGGAAAAGAGGCCTGGAATTATATCTGCGACGTGATAGAAAAAGGAGGCCTGGTAGAATCCTTTAAAGAGGCTACCACATGGGATAAGGTTTATGAAAGCTTTGCCAATGGAGAGGCCACATTCCTCCTGGGCGGAGACTGGTGCGCAACCGGTATTGACGGCATCAATCCTGATCTGGATTACGGTATCACTACCATGGTGGAGGGAAAGACCCAGGCAACCGTACTGGGCGGATGGACCTGGAATATCAATGCCAACAGCAAAAATCCCCAAGCAGCATATGATCTGATCCAGTACATCAATTCAGAAAAGGGAGATCCCATCCTGGCAGTGGAGGGAAAGATCTCTGCTCGAAAAGATTTTGATTATGGGAAAGCGCTGGAGGGGAAAGAACGGCTGAAAGTATTTACCGATGAATTCCCATATACCTGTGCCCGTCCGGCTGTTATCAATGAAAAGGCCATTGATGAATTGATCACCAATGCCATCCTGGAGGTGGACTATGGAAAGGCCACAGCAGAGGAGGCACTGGAATCTCTCACACAGAAGCTGAATGAGAATATTGCATCTAATTATAAGTAATGAAGAAACGGGTTATCCTTTCTCCGGCAAAATAGCAATGCCGGGGAAAGCTGCCCGTCCTGAGGTGGGAATATGGGAAGAAAACAAAAAGGGGCGGGACTGGAACTGAAGAAAAACTGGCCCGGATATCTGCTTCTGGCACCTGCGGTCATAGCTGTCCTGGCCCTCTCCATTTATCCGCTGTGCCGCGGAATTTATCTTAGTTTTGTCAATTACAATCTGGTACGTCCAAAGGACAGCATTTTTAATACATTTGCGGGACTGGAAAATTATAAGAATATATTTGCGAACAAGGTTTTTCTGCAGTCCATTGGAAACACCGTGAAATGGACATTGGTGAACCTTATCGTACAGCTTGTGGCAGCCATGCTGCTGGCGCTGGCGCTGAATATGAAACTGAGAGGAAGGTCATTATACCGCACACTGATCCTGGTGCCCTGGGCTGTCCCCCATGCCATCGCGGCAATGACATTTACCTTTTTATATAACGCGAATGTGGGGATCATCAACATACTGGCAGTCAAGCTGGGAGCTATCACGGAATCGGTCTCCTGGCTGGGAAATATTGGCTCTGCTTTCTGGTGTGTGGTACTGGTGGCAATCTGGAAGGGCATTCCTTTCCAAATGATATTTATCCTGGCGGCCCTGCAGGGAATACCCCAGGACGTCTATGAGAGCGCTGAAATCGACGGCGCCGGGCGCTTCCAAAGTTTTTGGAGAATAACCCTGCCCATTATTAAGGAGCCGTTGGCAATTGCCACGATCTTAAATCTGATAGGTATTGTATCCTGCTTTAACACCATCTGGCTGATGACGGGAGGCGGGCCTCTGTACAGCACGGAGATACTTTATACCTTTGCCTATCGTGAGGCTTTCATCAACCATAATTTCGGGACGGCAGCAGCGGCGTCTGTGATATTATTTATTTTCATGGCAGTATTCTCCGGGATATATCTGCGCATGGTAAGTGAGAAAGAGTAGAGGAGGAGCAAGATGCTGAATAAAAGACAGAAAAAGAATATCAGAATGGCAGTTGCTTATGTCTTTACGGTTCTGATGGTATTTGCCGCTGTGGCGCCGTTTGTGTATGTTGTGCTGACTGCTCTGAAGACACAGGAACAGATTTATGATCCTAAGCAGATCATCCCTACCTATGTGACCTTTGAAAACTTCCGCCATGTGATTTTTGAATCCAATTTTGTCAGATATTTTATGAACAGTATTTTTATCACGGTTGTGACAACTGCTATCTGTATGGTGCTGTCTGTTATGGCAGCATACGGACTGACAAGGTACCGTATTTTGGGGGCGGGGAAGATTAAGATGGCAGTGCTGATGACGCGGATGTTTCCGGGAATCCTGCTGTGTATTCCGTATTATATTATCATGAAACATTTTCAGCTCATTGACAGCTATGTGGGGCTGATACTTATGTACTGCTCCTTTACTCTGCCGTTTGCCATCTGGAATACCTGCGCATTTTTTTCCACGATCCCATGGGAGCTGGAGGAGTCGGCTATGATCGACGGGTGCAGCAGGTTGCGGTCATTCTTTTCCGTTATATTTTATGTGGCGAAGCCGGGACTGTTTGTGACAGCGCTTTTCTGCTTCATGTCATCCTGGGATGAATATATGTACGCGTCTATTTTTATCAATACAACGTTAAAAAAGACGATTCAGGTGGGAATGCAGGATTTTATCGGGCAGTATTCCGTGGACTGGGGGCTTTTAATGTCAGCGGTGGTCATCAGTCTGATTCCTATACTGTTATTTTTTGCCCTGGTACAGAAGAACCTTGTGGAGGGGCTGTCTGCCGGAGCTGTAAAAGGATAGACTTTAGGGTTGGCGCATGTTTAAAGTGCGCCAGCCCTGTTTTGCCTGTTTGATATAGGTTGGGAAATAATGTAAACTTCATAAGGGAAGTTGACAAAAAGATTCAGTATATTAGAATAGATGGATAATATAAAGAGGGCGGAAATAGAATGGGGAAGGAAAAAGGTATACATTTTAGTCTGAAACATAAAAGTATCAGGACACAGCTCATTGTGTACATGGGGTGTTTTGTGGTTTTGCCGCTGTGTCTGGCACTTATGGTTTTGAACATTTATTTACAGAGGGTCACCACAGAAAATAAGACCGGTTACGATACAACACTTTTGTCCCAGATCAAGGCAAACGCGGATCAGATGATCGAGGTGACCAATTATTCCACCAGCATGATGATGACCAGCAAAAGCGTGCTGGAGAACCTGCGCACCATGGCACGCTCTGAGGACAGCTACGATCTGTACCAGGCAAAAACCCAGCTTTCTGCAAGGCTTTCGGAGATGGAAAGCTCTGTCTTGAATGCTGTGGGCGGTAAAATAGCCATTTTGACAGACTCGGGATATTTGATAGGTGCCCACAATCTAAGCCGAACTTCTGTGGAGTATGAAGGAGAGAACTGGTATCAGCAGATCAGATCCAATGGGCGAAAAACAACTTTTTCAGCAGAACTGCAGGAGTTTTTCGCGGAAATGACCTCCTCTCCGATACATGATCACCGTTATCTTTATATCGGAAGAAGCGTGCTGGACTATTCCGGGGAGAATCTTGGTATCCTTTTGATCCAGCTTTCCGGTACAAAAATATGGGGGAAATTTACGCAGGCCATGGTGCCGGCAGATGAGGGTACACTCTATATTTTTGACAGCGGCAGAAAGATGCAGATGGAATACAACGGGGAAAAAGAGGCGTTGGCAGAGTCCCTGGCAGAAGAGGACGCGGCCTTTTGGGAGGGCACGGATTCCATTATCCAGGGGACGCTGAAAAACGGTTATAAGTACATGGCGGTTTCCCTGGAACATGGCGGAAATACTTTAGTATATGCGGTTCCCGGGCGTGTCTATCTGGAGGGGAACCTGAGGATATCAAGAAATATTCTGGGAATGGTTCTGCTATTGATCGCGGCCACCATAATCACCATGGTTTATTTTTCTAAGAAACTGTCAAAACCCCTTACAGATCTGGTGGAAAAGCTGGAGAACTCTGAAAGCGGTATTCTGACCCTTCAGGAACCGGAGCTGTCCTTCCTGGAGATACATAAATTTATTTCCAGCTACAACAGGGCGGGTCACAGGATCGAAGAGCTGATAGAAAAGGTAAAAACAGAAAGCCACCTGAAAGAGAAGGCCCATTATGAGATGCTGATGTCCCAGATTTCTCCGCATTTTATTTTTAATACTGTAAATTCAATCCGGATCATGGCAAGAGAAGAACATGACGAAAGGACATCACATGCCCTGGAATCCCTTGGGGAAATTCTGCACGGTGTCTATGACAATAGAAACGGCATGACAACAGTAGGACAGGAGACCGCACTTCTGGAAGCCTATGTGGATATTATGAAACTCAGGTTTGGAAATTCCTTTCAGTATTATAATGTGATCCCCACAGATCTGTATTTCTATGAGATTCCGGCATTTACCATGCAGCCCATTGTGGAAAACGCTATTCTGCACGGGGTTAAGGATGTCACGGCAGGCCAGATAATCGTATCCGCAGTGGAATATGAGCAGGATTTTCTGATCTCCATATTCAACAACGGCAACTCTGCTGACAGGGATATGGTGGAGGAGATGCTGAAAAGTCCTCACAGGAACCGAAGGACATTTACCGGGATGGGGTTATACAATGTAAATTCCAGATTAAAAATGCTGTACGGTGACAGCTACGGGCTGATATTTAAGGAACAGGTAAAAGCGGGATTTGAAATATGGATAAGGGTTCCAAAAAGAACAGATTTTCAGGCACATTCCGCCGGCAGAAAGGAAAGGGAATGAAAAATAAGGTATTGATCATAGAGGACGAAATATTGGCCAGAGTGGGTCTGCACCAGCTTCTCGACTGGAACGCTCTGGGGTTCACTCTGCTGGATGATGCGAAGGACGGACAGGAAGCAATCCGCTCCATAGAGAATGAGCACCCGGACATTCTGCTCCTTGACCTGAACATACCGAAAATAAACGGGCTGCAGATCCTGGAATATTTAAGGGAGAACCATCTGGACTGCAAGGTGATCGTCATAAGCTGCAATGAGGAATTTGAGATGGTAAAGGAAGCCATGAAGCTGGGAGCTTATGATTATCTTAGAAAACTGAATCTCTCCTCTGAGTCTCTGCAGGAGATTCTTCAAAAATGCAGGGGGGAGAAGCACCCGTCTTTTCGTGTCAGGGAAATACGTTATGAGGAGATCATCAGCCATACAGGGAAAGATATCTTTCAGGACGTGGGCACTTACCGGACGCTTCTGTGTATCCTGCCCCATAAAGAAAAACAGGAGGGAATTTTTTCCGTCATGGAACAGTGCCGGGCGTGGTTTCAAAAGCGGGGGCAGGAATTTCTGCAGATCCACAAAGGGGTGCAGTGCTGTTATTTTCTGTTTGACAGGCGGTTTTCCGGAGAATTTTATAAAGAACTTTATGAGAGACTGGCCCAGCGCTGCGCTGTAAAGCTGTATCTGGGAATCTGTGAGGAAGTCATGAAAGAAGAGACGGATATCAACCGGGCCATTGCACTTGCGGAGCAGATCCACATGGTGAGCTATTATGATGAAGAACAGAGGATACATTATTTTACAGAGAGGATACCGGCAGGGGAGCACAGTCCAAAAGGAATGACCCACATGCAGGCAGCTCTGAAAAAGGCAGTGGGCGAGTTCGCAAAGGAGGATACGAAAAAGTCCATAGCACATATTTTTGCGGCTGTCCGCGATGAAAGGTATACAAGCATTAATGTGCTGCGGCGTATTTTTATGGACATGCTGGGTGTCTTTTCCATGACGGCACAGAGCCTGAATGGGGCTATTGAGGAAATTGAGGTGCGGGGTGATAACTGTCATTACCAGTCTTTGATGACGAGCAGCAGTCTGTCAGAGATAGAGGAGTGGTTTCTGGAATTCACAGATGCCTTCTATGAACGTTTTCTGATCGATTACAAATGCAGCCGCTCAGAGATTCTAAACAGCGCCTTCCACTACATTGACACGCATCTGAAGACACAGATACACCAGGCAGACGCAGCCAGAGAAATCGGCGTTTCCAGCGCTTATCTGAGTACCGTGTTCAAAAAAGAGATGGGTCAGAATTTTATTGATTATGTGAATATGAGGAAGGTGGGACTGGCAAAGGAAATGCTGGAGGAGGGACTTCTCGTATACGAAGTTTCTGAAATATTGGGATTTGAGAACTGTACATATTTTTCTAAGGTATTTAAAAAATACACAGAAATATCGCCGGATACGTTCCGGAGAGAGCGAGTGAATAGAAAATGAGTTTCCGCCTATTTTTTACTGTCTTCGGTGCTGCGGATAGTAAAAATAGGCGGCATACGGTCATTGAAAGCCCGGGTGAAGCTGTTCTTTCAAGCAGTGGGAAAGCTGTTCCTGTAAAAGCTCATGCTGTTTTACTTTCTGGTTTGCCCAGAAACAGTCATCGGTATACCGGGGAATGATGTGCACATGAAAATGTGTTCCTTCATCCATGACTCGGCCGTTATTTTGCATGACAGTAACTCCCAGCACATCAAAATTTGTTTCTATGATCTCAGTCACCTGCTGTTCAAGCAGGATCAATTCAACCAAAACCTGCTTTGGAACCTCCCGGATATTTTCATAATGCTGTTTGGAAATAATCAGTAAATGCCCTTTTTGAATGGGATTTATATCGTAAACCAGAATAAAGTGATCTGTTTCAGCCAGTATTTGTGAAGTTTCAATGCAACTGCAAAAAATACATTTCATATGTGTGATCCTCCTGTTATTGTTCAGAGTATTAGATAGATGGAATCATAAAAGAGTTCCTGATTGTGCCCGGATGTCTCCCATGCTATAATTTATACAGCGGCATGATACCTAATTACTTGACAGGGCTCAGGGCTGCGCAATTTACTGCGCTGGCCGTAAGAATGTCTTCTTAGGGATAACAGAAAGTAGCCGGACATGTATCATTATACCACAAGGCTATAGTGACCGGGAATCATGATCGTAAGAAAAATGCAGAGGGGGTTTTAATATGCCAAACAATTGTACATCTAAGATCAAAAACGAACCAAAGATTAAAAATAAACTGATTCAGGCTGTCAGAGGACAGTTGGAACAGCGTGCGGCCTGGCTGTATCTTCTATGTGATGAAGCCGGAAAAAGAGGACTTGACTGGGAGGACTTCGGAAGCGCCGCGATCCGTCGCTGCGGTCTGGGACAGGGGGCAGAGTTGGTAAAACAAGGTGGGACCAACAGTCTGACCGGTCTCAGAAAACAGCTTTTTACCAAACCGGCCCAGTGGGTATTTGAGATGAAAATCAGAAAAAGCACAGACAAAGAGCTGGCAATTGATTTTCACTATTGTCCGTTAGTAAAGGCCTGGCAGAAAGCCGGCTGTACGGACGAGGAGATAGGGAAACTCTGTGACATAGCAATGTGCGGCGACCATGGCATAGGAGAGGCTTACGGCGGCCGTCTGAAACTTTTGAAATCCATCGCCAAGGGGGATGAGGTATGCCGTTTATATTATCATAAAAAGTAATGCCGCACGGAGATCTTACGAGGAGACGAAATGCACATTATTGATTTTACACGTGAACATATTACAAACGCAAAGGAACTTGCTTTGTCATGCTACAAAGAGGAGCAAAGCAAGGTGCCTGTTCTTCCGAAAGCAGAAGAACTTCTTGACTTAACATATTTTGCGGATAATGGATTTGGAGCAGCCGCATACGAGGGGAAAACCATGATAGGTTTTCTCTGCGGTACGGAGCCTTTTGACCATGCATTTGGTTCAACTGATGCCAAGGGGATATTTTCTCCTATGGGTGCCAATGCTGCAGCGGCACAAAACAGAGCAGATATATATGCAGCCATGTACCAGTATGCCGCTCAGAAATGGGTGAGAGCCGGGGCTGTCAGCCATGGTGTTTGTCTCTATGCTCATGATGAAGCAGCACAGCAGCAGTTCTTCCGGTATGGTTTTGGCCAGCGGTGTGCAGACGCCGTTCGAGCCATGGAACCCATATCCTGCATCCAAAATGAAAAATATGAAAAGCACAGCTTTGAAAATGAGGAGCTTGATCCGGAAACCATCGCTCAGGCATATCCTCTGGAGGTTATGCTGAACCGCCATTATGAAAGCAGTCCGTTTTTCATGAACCGTACCGTAACCACATGCCAAGACTTCTGCAGCACATTTACAGCAGAAAAAGAAAGATGCTTTATAACAAGATACAAAGGACAGCCATGCGCATATCTGAAAATTTCAGAGTCCGGTGAAACCTGTATCACAGAAAACCGGGAATATCTGCACATTACAGCAGCCTACTGTCTTACGGAACATCGGGGAAAAGGTGTGATCCAAAATCCTCTGAACTATGCCGTAAATATTCTAAAAAAAGAAGGCTATGCGTATTTGGGCGTAGACTATGAAAGTCTGAATCCAACAGCATATGCCTTCTGGCAAAAATTTTTTTCAGTGTATACCCATGGTCTTGTCCGCCGTATTGACGAACGTATTCTTAAGGCACCTATCCAAGTAATCCTTTGATCAGCAGGAAGGTATTTTTCACTCCCTCCACATGGCTTCTTTCATATCCGTGGGAAGCGTACACGCCTGGGCCGATCAGCCCATGACGCACATCATATCCTGCTGTAAGAGCCACATCCGCATCTGACCCGTAGTGGGGATATACATCCACTGCGTATGCAAGCCCCATATCCCGGGCTGTCTTTACAAGAGAAGTAACCAGATCATAGTGATAAGGCCCTCTGCTGTCCTTGGCACAGATGGATACCTGCTGCTCGGTACAGCAAAGGCCTTCTCCTACACATCCCATATCCACAGAAATAACATCCTTCACGCCATCCGGAATAGAAGATGCCCCGCCGTGGCCGACTTCCTCAAATACAGTCATGTGCTGATAGACCCTCTTTTTCAGAGATATGCCTTCCTCCCTCACATATTTTGCATAACCCAGTAAAATGGCGGCGCTGAGTTTATCATCCAGAAAACGGCTTTTGATGTATCCTGATCTTGTTATCACAGTCCTGGGGGCAAAACACACATAATCCCCTGGGGAAATTCCCAGTGCAGCCACTGCCTCTTTATCTGCGGCCGGTTCATCCGGCACGATTTCCACAGTGTCGAAAGTTCGTCCGGTCTTATCATAATCCCCATTTACATGAACAGAAGCGTTGATAAGCTGACAGGTTCCTTCGTATATACCGCCAAATCGTGTGACGATCCTGCAATTCTCCCCCTCTGCATTATTTGCATTCATTCCGCCGATCGGTGTGACTTTCAGCCGCCCGTTTCCCTTGATCTCTGAAACCATAGCTCCAAGAGTGTCCACGTGTGCCTCCAGGAGAACACCCTGCCCGGCATCACCGCTTTCCAAGTCCGTAAGCACACCGCCCTTGACGGTTTTTAAAGGATGGTATCCCAGGCGCTGGTATTCAGCCATCAGGTAGTCTGTAACCTTTTGTGTGTACCCTGACGGGCTGTCTATTGCCAGAAGCGTTTTCATTTGTTCCAGAATATAATCCAGATATTTGTCCATGATCATAGCCCTTTTCCTTTTATGATTTTGTAACTGTTATTGCCAATATAATATATAGTTAAGATACAGCTGCTATATTTCCATCTTTTCTATGTTTGATCCGCCGTGCTATATAGACAAAGGGAGTGTCAAGCAGGCTGGTAAATACAAAAATCACATAACTCGATATGCAGATATGCAGAAGTACCGGCAGGGAATACATTCCCCAAAATGCCCCAAACGTATACAGGATCGTATTTAAAAGCTGCGATACTAAAGTGGAGCCGTTGTTGCGAAGCCATAAAAAACCTTCCGCGTCCCCAAAACGTTTTGTCGTAAACGCCCACCATTTATGATAGGCCCAGACGTCAAATTTCTGAGATACCGCATAGACCAGAAGACTGGCAAACAGCAGTCTCGGTGTATTTGAAAAAATCGTATGGAACGCAGGACTTGCCCAGTCGCTGGCAGAAGGGGTATATAAAAGCCACATCTGGGAGATCAATATAAAACAGAAGGAAGTACAGATTCCCAGGTTGACCGCTTTCTGCGCCTGTTTTTTGCCGCCCACTTCACTGATGATATCCGTCACAAGAAAAGACGAGGCAAACAGTACATTTCCAAGTGTCTGCTCCATACCAAAAGCCCGCACCATGAGCAAAACCTCAATATTGGCAGTGATGGTACAAAAGACAGTCCACGCATACAGACCGGACAGGTCAAAAAAGTTATAAGCAAGCAGGACGAAGCTGTATATCAGAACAAGAGATATAAGTAACAAAATTTCATTGCTCATATTTGTCACCCACCCCAAATTCCGTGTTTTCCATCAGGATATCAACCCGTTCATTACCTATATAAAGGGGATAAAGATTTTCTGCAAAGATCCGGATCACATCTCTGTCAGGTTTCATTTTGGTGGAATTTGCCACCATGATATTGATACAGATCCTCTCAAAAAAGGCAAGTCCGGTCTCAATATCCCTTTTCATTGAAGCAAGGGTCTGCCCTGTAAGCCCGAACAACAGACACACCTCATGGGCATATTCGGCAATTTCCTGGGGAGAGTCAGCGGTAAAGCCCTTCCGGAGAACAGTTTCACGGAATTGAGGATCAAAGGTTTCCACACCCATCTTAATCTTTAGGCAAATATCTTTCTCGGCAAAAAAATCCTTCGCGGCCTTGATCTCATCCCTATGCATCCAGTGACACTCAAAATGCAGTTCCCGGATTTCTTTTTCTTCGCAGACCTGGCGTATCAAATGCAAAGTCTTGTCATCCAGGTCACAAAAACTCCCGGAATTGATCACTTCCAATCGGTGGAAACAGCCGGTGACTTTGGTCAGTTCCTTTTGATTCAGAAGAAAATTGGCGTCCTCATCTCTGGAAAAATCCAGATGATAGTCGCAGAATGTACAGCGGCGCCATTTGCACCCGCTGCCCCGAAGAAGCAAGATCTCCCGGGGATTTTTTTCCCGTATCACACTATAACGGTTCGTTGGTTGTTCAATACTCATTTTTTTCACTCCTTAGTTTTATTTATAGACAGGATGGTTACGAACTGTCTTTCAGGAAGAGACTCCCTAAACGGTAACATTCTGTAACAGTTCAGGCAGGCTGAACTGTTACACATCCGGCCATTAAAAATCGCTTCGCGATGGGCCGGATGCCTGCTGGAACTACCTGTTCATACGGGCAGCGCAATAAATGCGCAGACCTGTCTGAACTGCTACAACATTCTAGCAGAAAACCCCAAAAAATACAAGGGAAATGATTGACGTAAGACGTCTATATGTACTATACTGTTACTGTTCACGGACCGTTATCCCGGGAGGCATTTTGCAAAGCAAAATCCCGAGTTAGCCAGCGCCAAAATGCAATTTATTGCATTTTGTGTGCATCGCGAAGCGTGTTACTATACAAAAAACTACACTTTAAGTAGACTTTAAATAGTAACACTATACTGTTACTGTTCACGGGCCTGTTGATTCACTCTGTGCCCGGTAACCTATATTTACCGCAGGCAGCCTTATATAACATAGATCAAGGAGGACCTTTACATGAAATGTCCATTTTGTAATCAAGACAACACACGCGTCATCGATTCCAGACCGGTTCCGGACAATAATTCCATCCGAAGGAGAAGACAGTGTGACGAGTGCGGCAAGCGGTTCACCACTTACGAGAAAATAGAGACAATTCCACTTGTTGTTATCAAAAAAGACCAAAGCCGCGAACAATACGACCGCACCAAAATCCAGGACGGCATCATGCGTGCCTGCTACAAACGTCCGATTTCCGTAGAGCAGATTGAAAAGATCCTGGACGAGATCGAAACCGAAATCTTCAACAAAGAAGATCGTGAAATACCAAGCACCGAAATCGGTGAAATCGTCATGGACAAACTCAAAGACCTGGACGCTGTAACCTATGTACGCTTTGCCTCTGTCTACCGTGAATTCAAGGATGTAAACACCTTCATGGACGAACTGAAAAAAATTCTGAACTAGACACCACAGCAAACATTCTACAGTAAACATGATATGAACCTGAACAAACAAAACATCATTTTTTGTTTTTTAGCCGTAACCTACAGGATTTGGAGGGGATGGGGGCAGGGCAGCAGAGGGAAATTCAGGAGGCTAAGTGGAGCGGCGGGCAGATCCACCTGCGGCAGACACTTAATGAGGAGGCCATTGCCGACGAATTTAGTGAATGCCAGCAGGTTAGCTGCCCGCCAGCGAAACGTCGGATGAATTTCCCTCTGCTGCCCTGCCCCCATCCCCTCCAAATCTCACAACCCCTCACAACCCCTCCAAACATCTCATCTATTCCCATGTACCCCAAATAATACTTGCAATCTCCCCCCCATTTCGCTACAATGAACTTGACAATTAAATAATGAGGGAACTTCTATGTTTAAAGGAGAGATCATGAAAAGAGCAAGATTAATACCAACACTTCTCTTTGCACTTACCCTGACTATTGTACTCGGCGGCTGCCAAGACAAAAAGGAAAGCGGTAAAGAGTCCAAAAACAACGAAAGTTCCACAGAAACAAAAGCGGAACCAACCATGGGAGGTTCCATTGTAGTAGGAATTCCTCAGGATATAGAGGATAGTCTTGACCCACACAAATCGGTAGCGGCAGGAACAAAAGAAGTCCTATTCAATATTTATGAAGGCTTAGTAAAGCCTGATGAAAAAGGCAATTACATCGATGCAGTAGCCCAGTCGCACACCATATCAGAGGATGGCAGGACTTACACCTTTACACTTCGTGAGGGCGTAAAATTCCACAATGGAGCGGACGTTACCGTAGACGATGTGAAATATTCGATCGAGCGATGCGCCGGTATCACGGAAGGAACAGAACCGTTGATAGCGGCGTTTTCTAATGTGGAAAACGTGGAAACTCCCGATGACAAAACCATTGTCATCAACTTAAAAGAAGCCGATACAGAATTCCTGGCATATCTGATCGTGGCAGTTGTCCCCAAGGATGTGCAGGATCTGGAAACGAATCCGGTGGGCACCGGTCCCTTTATGTACGAATCCCGCTCTCCCCAGGAGAATATTAAGATCAAAAAGTTTGCAGACTACTGGGATACAGAGAATCCGGCATATCTGGATGAAGTCACCTTCAAGGTGGTGAGCGACAGCAATGCGATCGTGACCGGGTTAAAAGGCGGTTCTCTGGATATGGTGGCACGTATTGATTCCAACCAGTCTGCTCAGTTGGAAGGCGGGGACTTCACCATTTATGAAGGCGGCATGAATCTGGTACAGGCACTCTATCTGAACAATGCCGAAGCCCCTTTTGATGACATAAAGGTACGCCAGGCGCTCTCATATGCTGTGAACCGCCAGGATGTTCTGGATATGATCGCAGACGGAAAAGGAACCATCATCGGAAGCAGTATGTTCCCGGCCTTTGACAAATATTACATGCCTGAACTGGCAGACAAATACCCCCAGGATGTAAACAAAGCCAAAGAACTGCTGGCAGAAGCCGGATACCCGGATGGATTTGACATGACCATCACGGTTCCTTCCAACTATCAGCAACATGTGGACACAGCCCAGATACTGGTGGAGCAGTTAAAACAGATCGGAGTCAACGCAAAAATCCAGCTTGTGGAATGGGATAGCTGGCTCAGTGACGTATACGGTGACAGAAAATTCCAGTCTACAGTAGTGGGTGTGGACGCAGCTTATTTAAGCGGCCGCGCACTACTGGAGCGTTTTACCTCAGATTCTTCCAAAAACTTCATCAACTTCAGCAATGAAGAGTATGATAAACTCTATCAGCAGGTGAAGAAAAGCACAGACGACGCAGAACAGACAGAGCTTTACAAGAAAATGGAAACCATTTTGGCTGATGACGCGGCAAATGTCTATATTCAGGATATGGCCTCAGAGGTTGCGCTGAGAAAGTCTTACAGCGGGTTTGAATTTTATCCCCTGTATGTGCTGGACATGGCAAAAATCTACAAAGTAAAATAAAGCCCGGCAATAAGGAAAGCTGTACCGGGAACCATACACGGAGAAGGAGAAAGACAGAATGAAATATATTGTGAAAAAAACGGGAACTCTCATTATAACATTGTTAATTGTCTCTTTTCTTTCTTTTATGGCCTTCTCCGTGATTCCAGGTGACGCGGCAAAGTCAAAGCTGGGAACAGAGGCTACAAAGGAACAGGTAGAGGCACTGCAGCATGAGATGGGACTTGATAAACCGGTTCTGGTGCGCTACGGTCTGTGGCTGAAGGATTTTGTCACCGGTGACATGGGTGAGTCCTACAGTTATTCCATGCCGGTACAGGAGATGATAGGGGATAAAATACCTGTCAATATCACTATGGTGCTTATGGGATTTTTCATCATCCTGCTGTTCTCCATACCTCTAGGAATTTTTACGGCACAGCATGAGGGCGGAAAACTTGACCGTTTTTTAATGATCTGTAATCAGGTGATCATGTCAGTCCCGGGATTTTTCCTGGGTATCTTGATCACATATATCTTTGGATTGGTGCTCAAATGGTTTACGCCGGGAGCCTACGTATCCCCCAGGGAAAATTTCGGAGGGTTTCTGGCCTACCTCGCAGCGCCAAGTATAGCCATCGCGCTGCCCAAAAGTGCCATGGCGGTAAAAATGCTGCGAAGCTCCGTGATCACCCAGCTTCGCATGGATTATGTGCGAACTGCCTACAGTCGGGGAAACAGGGCAGGGCGTGTGCTCTACCGGCATGTACTGAAGAACGCTCTGATACCGGTGCTCACTTTCTGGGCTATGACCATTGCAGATATTATGGCCAACAGCATTATTTTGGAACAGGTGTTTACCATTCCCGGTATGGGAAGCCTGCTGATCACGTCTATTTCCAACAGAGATTACCCTGTGGTCCAGGGGATCATTGTACTGATCGCGGCTATGGTGGTCATCATTAATTTTGCAGTGGATATTTTATACGGAAAAATCGACCCGCGTATCCGCATGGACGCATAGGCAGGAGGAGAGAAGATGAGAAAAGACAGAAAAATTAAGTCGGGCAATTTGATCATCGGTGCCTCCCTTGCAGGATGTATGCTGCTATTTTTGCTGATCGGACTGCTGTATACCCCCTATGATCCGGATGCCATGAGCGGCGGCGCGAAATTCGCAGCGCCTTCTCTGGCACATCTGTTTGGATGTGACCAGTTTGGACGGGACATTTTGAGCCGGGTCATGAAAGGCACAGGAACCACTTTTTTTGTGGGGGCGGCAACGGTCCTGATCGGCGGCGGAGTCGGGCTTTTAGTGGGCGCTTTTACCGGATATTTCGGAGGCTGGCTGGATGAAGTGCTTATGCGCTTTAATGATGCAGTGGTTTCTTTTCCGAGCATTTTGCTGGCCCTGGTATTTATCAGTATTTTAGGGCCCGGAAAATACAATGTGATCCTGGCCCTTGGAGTGGTGTTCATTCCCAGCTTTGCCAGAATGACGAGAAGTGAATTTATCTCCCAGAGGGAAATGGATTATGTGAAAAGTGCAAGGCTTATGGGCGTATCCCATCTGCGCATCATTTTTGTGCATATTCTTCCAAATACACTTCCCACAGTTCTCGCGACTGCTGCCATTGGGTTTAACAATGCAGTTCTGGCTGAGGCAGGTATGAGTTATCTGGGAATCGGTGTACAGCCGCCGGACGCCAGCCTGGGAAGAATGCTGTCAGAGTCCCAGGCGTACCTGGCAACAGCTCCCTGGTGTGCCCTGTTTCCCGGGGCAGCCGTTATCCTCCTGGCACTGGGATTTTCCCTGTTAAGTGACGGACTGCAGAAGAAAGGCGGGAAGTGATATGGCATTATTGAAAATTAAAAATCTGACAATTGAATTTCACGATACCGTACCGTCCACAAAAATCGTGGAGGATATTTCTTTTTCCATGGAGGAAGGAGAAATACTGGGAATCGTGGGAGAATCCGGGTCAGGAAAAACCCAGACTGCCCTGTCTGTCATGGGGCTTTTGGGAGAGTACGCAAGAATGCCAAAAGGAGAGATCTTGTTCCAGGGCAGGGATATCCTGCAGATGCCGAGAGAGGAACTGTGGAATATTCGGGGCAGGGAGATCGGTATGATCTTTCAGGAACCCATGACTTCCCTGAATCCGGTGATGACCATTGGGGCGCAGGTGGAGGAAGCCATGAAGATACACAGCCGTTTCAATGCCCGGGAGCGAAAGGAGAGGGCACTGCAGATGATGCAAAATGTGGAGCTTCCAAATCCCCAACTGCTGTATGAAAAATATCCCCATCAGCTCTCAGGCGGTATGCGCCAACGTGTCATGATCGCCGCGGCGCTTGTGATGGAACCAAAGCTTTTGATTGCGGATGAGCCGACCACAGCGCTGGATGTGACCATACAGGTACAGATTTTAAAGCTTCTTCAGAAGATCAACAGGGAACAGGGGACCGCGGTTTTGTTTATTTCCCATGATCTGGGTGTTATTCGCCATCTCTGCAGCCGTGTCATTGTCATGAATCAGGGAAAAGCCGTAGAACAGGGAGATGTGCAGGAGATTTTCCGGCACCCTTCCATGGAATATACGAGAAAGCTTCTGGCGGCAATACCAAACAGAAGAACTTCCCTGAGAAGACGAACCGCAGCAGATCAGGAAAGGGGTGAGGGATGATGGAACCTGTACTGGAAGTAAAACATGTAAGCGCATCTTACCGGGAGGGCAGAAAAGAACAGCAGGTGTTAAAGGATATTGATTTTACGGTCCGGGAGAATGAGATCCTGGGTCTGGTGGGGGAGAGCGGCTGTGGTAAAACCACCCTCTCCAAGGCGATCCTGGGATTTGTAAAAGTACAGGAAGGCCAGATTATACATCACACGGGTAAACCCCAAATGATCTTCCAGGATCCATACTCATCCCTCAATCCGGGAAAGCGCGTGGGATGGATCCTGGAGGAGCCGCTGCGCATGCAGAAGATACCAAAGGAAGAGCGGCGCAGGAAAGTTTTGGCTATGGCAGAAAAAACAGGGCTTACAAAAGAACATCTGAAACGACGTCCCAGAGAACTGTCCGGGGGCCAGCGCCAAAGGGTAAGTATCGCGGTATCCCTTCTCCAGGGTTCACGCTTCATCATTGCCGATGAACCGGTATCAGCGCTGGATGTCACCATTCAAAGACAGATCATGGAACTGATCATAAAACTCCAAGAGGAGATGAAGTTCTCCGTCCTTTTCATCTCACACGACTTGAATGTGATCTATCAGATGTGTGACAGAGTCATGGTGATGAGTAACGGAAGAATTGTAGAAGAAGGGGAAGTGGAAGAGGTATTTGCCAATCCCCAAGCTGTTTATACAAAAGAGTTGATGGCAGCAACCTTGGATGTGGAGGAATAGTGGCATTTGGCGGACGCCGGGTCTGGCCATAAGCCTCCCTGTACGGACGGGAGCAGAGAACTTCCGAGCTAACACGCAACCCGCACTAAGTTCATCGCCTTAGGGCTCTTCACTAAGTGCTTACTAGCGTGTGTATCTCGTAAGCTTCTCTATGCGCTCCTAAACGCCCGTACAGGGAGGCTTACGGCCAGACCCGCCTGTATTTCAAAGAGGCAGAGGAATCAAAACCAATTTTTTTCATCTGGATTTATCCACTATCTACCGTTTATAGATTTTTAATCGTTCCACATACAAAGTCAGCCGAACCTGGCCACAGGCATCCCCCCACGGGCGTTTAGGAGCGTCTAGAGAATCTTGCAAGATCCATGCGTTAGCAAGCACTTAGTGAAGAGCCCTAAGGCGATGAACTTAGTGCGGCTTACGCATTAGCTTGCAAGTTCTCTGCTCCCGCCCGTGGGGGGATGCCTGTGGCCAGGTTCGGCGTCCCTGTATACCCTCCCCCACATTTTGCCACCAACATAGCACTTTTTACCACATAAAAAGCATCATCCCGCTTGCGTTTTCCACGGCGAAGTGATAAAATTTTCAACAATAACAACCTTCATACAGCTGCCCACGCAGTGTTTTGAATGGCATATTATTATTTCGCAGGAATATATTGGGAAAATGGAGAGGAGAGCTAACATGAGAACCTTTGATAAATCTTCAAAATTGGACAACGTCTGCTATGATGTCCGTGGACCGGTGCTGGATGAGGCAAACCGCATGCAGGAGAGCGGCATTGACGTTTTAAAACTGAACATAGGAAATCCGGCACCCTTCGGTTTCAGTGCGCCGGAGGAAGTGATCCTGGATATGATCTACACACTTCGGGACTCCCAGGGATATTCCGACTCCCATGGGATATTTGCCGCCAGAAAAGCGATCATGCAGTATTGCCAGATCAAGAATATAAAGGATGTTGCGCTGGAGGATATCTATACAGGCAATGGCGTCAGTGAGCTTATCAATATGGTGACACAGGGACTGATCGACGATGGAGACGAAATTCTGGTTCCATCCCCGGACTATCCTCTGTGGACCGGCTGTGTGACGCTGGCAGGCGGCAAGGCTGTGCATTATATCTGCGATGAGCAGGCGGACTGGTATCCGGATATAGAGGATATGCGCAGCAAGATCACAGATAAGACAAAAGCCATTGTCATCATCAATCCCAACAATCCCACAGGTGCGGTCTATCCGAAAGAAGTGCTGGAGGAAATCGCTGCCCTTGCAAGGGAACATGACCTGATGATCTTCTCGGATGAGATTTATGACCGCCTGACCATGGACGGCGTAGTGCATCATTCCATCGCTGCCCTGGCACCGGATGTGTTCTGCGTTACCATGAACGGACTTTCAAAATCCCACATGGTGGCTGGATTCCGCTGCGGCTGGATGGTCTTAAGCGGACCGAAAGAGAGGGCAAAGGGATATATTGAGGGATTGAACATGCTGTCCAACATGCGTCTCTGCTCCAATGTCCCGGCACAGTCCATTGTACAGACTGCTCTCGGTGGATTCCAGAGTGTCCAGGAATACCTGCAGCCGGGGGGACGTATTTATGAACAGAGGGAATATATCTACAAGGCCATCAATGACATCCCGGGTCTGTCGGCTGTGAAGCCAAAAGCAGCTTTCTATATTTTCCCGAAATTAGATACAAAACGCTTCAATATTCTAGATGATGAGAAATTTGTCCTGGATTTTCTGAAGGAGAAGAAGGTGCTTCTGACCCATGGAAAAGGATTTAACTGGGGAGAGCCGGATCACTTCCGCATTGTGTATCTGCCGAATCTGGAACAGCTTAAAAGCGCGGCAGATAAGCTGGCTGATTTCCTGAGTGATTATCAGCAGAAGCTCTGAAAGCGGCAGATATCATGAAACAGAGACAAAAAGGAATTCTTTGTATTCTCATAGCAGCTTTTTGTTTTGCACTGATGAACACTTTTGTCCGTCTGTCGGGAGATTTGCCTGCTGTGCAGAAGAGTTTTTTCAGGAATCTGGTGGCAGCTGGTTTTGCCGGGTTCATACTCATTAAAAATAAAGCCTGGTATTCAGGCAGAAAAGGAAATATGAAATATCTGCTGTGCCGTGCAGTTTTCGGCACAGCAGGTATTTTATGCAATTTTTACGCCGTTGATCATCTGGTGCTGGCAGATGCCTCCATGCTCAATAAAATGTCCCCGTTTTTTGCTATAATCTTCAGTCTGTTCCTGCTGAAAGAAAAACCGAATAAACTGCAGACAGGGGCCGTGATCCTGGCCTTTGCAGGCAGTCTTATGATCGTTAAACCCACAGGTACAGGCATGAGTTTTCTTCCTGCGCTTATTGGCCTTGCAGGTGGGATGGCAGCAGGACTTGCCTATACCATGGTGCGTGTGCTGGGAGGCAGGGGAGAGAAAGGACCGTTTATTGTGTTCTTTTTCTCCTGCTTTTCCTGTCTGGTTACCCTTCCGTATCTGATCTTTGATTATCACCCTATGAGTCATATGCAGCTATTATATCTGCTTTTGGCCGGAGCGGCAGCGGCCGGGGGACAATTTTCCATCACGGCGGCCTATTGCTTTGCCCCTGCCAAGGAAATTTCTGTTTATGATTACTCCCAGGTCATCTTTTCGGCTGTTCTTGGCTTTTTTCTGTTTTCGCAGATGCCGGATGCACTCAGCATTCTGGGGTATGTGATCATCTGCGCCATGGCGGTCTTGATGTATCTGTATAATATGGGAAAGCTGGGACATGGGAATGTTTTGGGCCGGTCCCGCTGAAAGGAAGTGTAGGAAAGAATGCAATGGATAAAAAAACTGCATGAGGCCAGTGACCAGGAGCATGATTTTTCCCGGGGTAGTGTTCCGGGGAATATCTTAAAGCTGTCCCTGCCTCTTATGGCCGGGCAGTTTATCAATGTACTTTATAGTATTGTGGACAGAATGTATATAGGACGTATTCCGGGGGCAGATTCTGCGGCGCTCACCGGTGTGGGCGTCTCATTTCCCATCATTACCGTTGTCATGGCATTTGCTTTTCTGATAGGAACCGGGGGACCGCCTCTTTGTTCCATTGCAAGAGGCAGACAGGAGGATGAGAAGGCGGAAGCCGTTATGGGCAATGCCTTTGCCATGGTGCTGATCACAGGCGTTCTGATCATTATCCTGGGTCTGGCGGTGAAGCGGCCTCTGTTGTACGCCCTTGGAGCCAGCGAAGCCACATTTCCTTATGCGGATGATTATATCAGTATTTATCTGCTGGGCAGTGTATTTGTCATGATCAGTATGGGGATGAACGGGTTTATAAACTGTCAGGGATTTGCCGGGATCGGTATGATGACTGTGCTCATAGGCGCTGTGATCAACATTGTGCTGGACCCTGTGTTTATCTTTCTGTTCCACATGGGAGTACGGGGGGCGGCCATTGCCACGGTCATATCCCAGGCTGTGTCGGCACTGTGGATCGTTCGTTTTTTGACAGGCAGGCGTACGCTTTTGAGACTCAGGGCAGGATGTATGAAGCTGAGATTGTCCTATGTAAAAGATATTCTGTCACTTGGACTTTCAGGATTTATCATGCAGGCCACCAATTGTATGGTACAGATCGTCTGCAATGTTACCCTGCAGAGCTTTGGCGGGGATATATATGTAGGGGTTATGACCATCATCAACTCCGTGCGGGAAGTTTTGAGTGTCCCTGTCAACGGGTTTACCCAGGGTGCTCAGCCTGTCATAGGTTTTAATTACGGGGCGGGAAAATATGGGAGAGTAAAGCAGGGAATCAAATTCATGTCCGCGGTCTGCATAGGATATACCACTGTGGTATGGGTTCTTACCATGCTGGTGCCGGGGGCTTTTATCGCCATTTTCAACGGCAGCGGGGAGCTGATGGAAGCAGGTGTTCATGCTATGAGGATTTATTTCTTTGGATTCTGTTTTATGTCCCTGCAGTTTTCCGGGCAGACGGTCTTTACAGGCCTTGGCAAGGCGAAGCAGGCAATTTTCTTTTCCCTGCTCAGGAAGGCAGTGATCGTGGTACCGCTCACCCTCATTCTGCCGCATATTGCAGACCTTGGAGTAAACGGCGTATTTTTAGCAGAGCCTATCTCAAATTTTATCGGGGGGACCGCATGTTTTGTTACTATGCTGTGTATTATGTGGCCTGCACTCTCAAAAGAAAAAGCATGACGAAAGAGAAAACAGTATTGACGGACGCGCATCGTGCGATTGACGAAAATATCGTCGGCACGATGCTTTTTTTCGTCTTTTTTTCTTAGGTAATTTATTGGTTCATGTAACAAAAAGATTAGGCGGCTAATAAAATAAGATTAATAAATTATAAAAAAAGGATAAAATATAAAGCTTTGTATTGAAAAATCATAAATCTTGGGATAAACTAAGTTAGTCGACTAACTAATGAGAAGGGAGGCGGAAGAAATGATGTGTGGAAATGAAGACAGTCTGCAAAGTCTGTTTATGAAAACAACCCATATGTATTTTGGCAGGGCCTACGCTGCGCTGCGGGAGATGGATGTGCATCCCAGACAGGTGCCGATGCTTCATTTGCTGGCGAGACAAGAGGGACTGAGCCAGCGGCAGATCTCGGAAGAGATGAAGATCACCCCTCCAACAGTAGCGGTCTCCATTAAAAGGATGGAGAAGTCAGGGCTGATCATCCGCAAGGCGGATGAGAAAGATCAGCGCATGAGCCGTATATATCTGAGTCCCAAAGGACGTGAACTCAGTAAAAACGTCCAGAAAATGGTTGAAGACAGTGAAAAGGCTATTTTTCATGGCTTTTCGGAGAGTGAGATCTGTCTTATGAAACGGTTTTTTAAACAGATGATCGAGAATCTGGAACAGACTAAATAAACTAAAAGGAGTGACACCATGATAAAAATGTTTCATTACATGAAAGAGCGCTGGTACTATATTGTGCTGATCATTGCTCTTTTATTCCTCCAGGCGAACTGCGATCTGGCTTTGCCTGATTACACATCCAAAATCGTCAACATAGGAATCCAGCAGAAGGGTATCGAGGACGGAGTTCCGGAAAAGATCCGGGAGGAGTCCATGGAAAAATTGTTTCTGTTTATGGAAGACAAAGACGTGGATACGGTAAAAGACGCCTATACATTAAAGGGTGATATTTACAAATTAAAAGAGATCAACAAGGATGAGAGGGAAAAGCTGAACAGTATTTTCGGTATGCCCATGATGGCTGTGGAAAGCTTTGAAGAGGACGGCGACCAGGTGAAGCAGATCAAAGAAAAGATGCAGCTTCCCGAGGACGCGGATCTGTTCCAGGTATTTTCACAGATGCCAAAAGAGCAGCTTCTGAAAATGATGGATGCTATGACCTCGAATATGAAAGATATGCCGGACTCCATTGTAACACAGGCGGCTGTGCAGTATGTACAGCAGGAGTACGAAGGACAGGGAATAGATGTGGACCAGATGCAGATCCGGTACATTCTTATGTCAGGTCTTAAAATGCTGGGACTTGCACTTGTCATAATGGTAGCTGCCATTTCCGTTACATTTTTGTCTGCAAGGGTAGCGGCTATTCTGGGAAGAAACCTGAGAAATGGCGTGTACCGGAAGGTTATATCTTTTTCCGGTGAAGAGCTGAACCATTTTTCAACGGCTTCTCTTATCACCAGAAGTACCAATGATATCCAGCAGGTACAGCAGGTGTTTGCCATGATCTTCAGAATTGTGCTCTATGCACCGATCCTGGGTATTGGCGGAGTCTTAAAAGTGCTGCAGACAGATGCATCCATGACCTGGATCCTGGGCGTGGCTGTTGCGGCGATCATTATTTTAGTAGGGCTTTTGTTTTCAATCGCAATGCCCAAATTTACAAAACTGCAGTATTTGATCGATGAGCTGAATCTGGTTTCCAGGGAAATCCTGACAGGTATTCCTGTTATCCGCGCGTTCAGCCGTGAGAAACACGAGGAGGCACGTTTTGAGGATGCCAATGAGAGGCTGACCAAAACAAACCTGTTTGTCAATCGCTGCATGACATTTATGATGCCTGCCATGATGCTGATCATGAACGGTATTACAATTCTGATCGTCTACAACGGAGCACATGCAGTGGATAACGGAACCATGCAGGTTGGAAATATGATGGCGTTTATGCAGTATGCAATGCAGATCATTATGTCCTTCCTGATGATCACCATGATGTCAATTATGCTTCCAAGGGCAAGCGTTGCGGCAAAACGTATCAATGAAGTTATGGGTACAAAGGTTTCCATTCTGGACGGCGAAGCCCATGCGCTGCCGGACAAAGGAGCAAAAGGTGAGGTTCGCTTTGAACATGTGGGATTCTCATATCCGGGTGCAGATGAGGAGACGCTTACAGATATTGACTTCTCAGCCCATAAAGGAGAGACTGTGGCATTTATCGGAAGTACAGGCAGCGGAAAGAGTACGCTGGTGAACCTGATACCGAGATTCTTCGATGTGTCATCAGGACGGATTCTGGTGGACGGTGTGGATGTCCGGGATATGAAGCTTACAGATCTGCGTGACCGCATCGGTTATGTTCCGCAGAAGGGTGTTCTTTTCTCAGGAACTATTGACTCCAATATCCGCTACGGAAAAGAGGACGCAACAGACGCAGAAGTTCAGCGGGCGGCTGAAGTGGCTCAGGCATGGGACTTCATACAGGAAAAAGAGGAGAAGGTGGATTCTGAGATAGCCCAGGGAGGTACCAATGTATCCGGCGGGCAGAAACAACGTCTCTCCATTGCCAGGGCTATTGCAAAACGGCCGGAGATCTATATTTTTGATGACAGTTTTTCTGCTCTTGACTATAAGACAGATGTGGTGCTCCGCCGTGCACTGAAAAAAGAGACAAAAGATGCTACAACTCTGATCGTTGCACAGCGTATCAGCACGATCCTGCATGCGGACCGGATCCTGGTTCTGGATGAGGGACGTGTGGTCGGTCAGGGAACCCATAAAGAGCTTTTGAAATCCTGTGAGGTATATCGTCAGATTGCCATGTCACAGCTGTCGGAGGAGGAATTGGCTAATGAGTGATACAGCGAGAAGACCGAGAGGGCCGATGGGTGGTCACGGAAAAGGAATGCCGGGCGAGAAGGCAAAAGATTTTAAGGGTGCCATGATGCGTCTGGTGAAATATATGGAGCGGTATAAGTTCAGGCTGATACTGATGGTCCTGTTTGCCGTAGGCGGTACGGTATTTAATATTGTGGGGCCTAAGATTTTAGGTAAGGCTACCACTGAACTGTTTAACGGACTGGTATCCAAGATAAACGGCGGCAGCGGAATCAATTTTGACAAGATTGTTCAGATCCTTTTGGCATGTCTCTGTCTGTACCTGGTCAGCGCCCTGCTGTCCTTTATCCAGGGATTTATTATGACAGGGATATCAAATGATGTCACATACAGCCTGAGAAAAGACATCTCCCAGAAGATCAACAGAATTCCCATGAAATATTTTGAGAGCAGGACCCACGGTGAGATTCTCTCAAGGATCACCAATGATGTGGATACCCTGCAGATGGGTATCAACCAGAGTGTAACCCAGCTCATCACGTCCTGCACCACGCTCATAGGCGTGCTTGTGATGATGCTGAGTATCAATGTATGGATGACACTGGCGGCACTGCTGATCCTTCCTATCTCAATGGCGATCATCAGCAAGGTCATGAAGCATTCACAAAAATATTTCCAGGCACAGCAGAAGTATCTGGGTGAAGTAAACGGACAGGTGGAGGAGATTTATAGCGGACATAATGTTGTAAAGGCATTTAACAAGGAAGAGTCCGTGATCAGCGAATTTGAGAAGACCAATGAAAAGCTGTACAGCTCTGCATGGCGCTCTCAGTTTTTCTCCGGTATGATGATGCCTATCATGCAGTTTGTGGGTAACCTGGGATATGTGATGGTTGCTCTGTTGGGCGGATTCATGGTGATCAAGAGCAAGATCGAAGTAGGTGATGTGCAGGCGTTTTTCCAGTATATCAGAAACTTCACACAGCCTATCCAACAGATCGCCCAGGTGACAAATATGCTGCAGTCCTCGGCAGCGGCATCTGAGAGAGTGTTTGAATTCCTGGATGTTGAGGAGGAAGAGCAGACAGTGGAAAACCCGGCAGATGTCAGCCATGTTGACGGCAATGTAGAAATCCGCCACACATCATTTGGATATGACCCCAATAAGATCATTATCCATGACTTCTCCGCAGATATAAAAGCAGGGCAGAAGGTGGCTATTGTGGGTCCCACAGGTGCCGGCAAGACAACCATGATCAAACTGCTGATGCGGTTCTATGATGTCAATTCCGGAGAGATCCTGATCGATGGTCATAACATCAAGGACTTTAACAGAAGTGAGCTGCGTGAGCTGTTTGGTATGGTCTTGCAGGATACCTGGCTGTTCCACGGAACAATTATGGAAAATATCCGCTATGGCCGTCTGGATGCCACAGATGAAGAGGTCATTGCAGCGGCAAAGGCAGCACATGCCCATCACTTTATCATGTCACAGCCCGGTGGTTATCAGATGGTGCTGAACGAAGAGACAAACAATATCTCCCAGGGACAGAAACAGCTTCTGACCATTGCCAGAGCAATTCTGGCGGATAACAGGCTGCTGATCCTGGATGAAGCTACTTCCTCTGTGGATACAAGAACAGAAGAGCGTATCCAAAAGGCCATGGATAATCTGATGAAGGGTAGAACCAGTTTTGTGATCGCCCACAGGCTGTCCACTATCCGGGATGCGGATCTGATCCTTGTTATGAAAGACGGAGATATTATTGAACAGGGAACTCATAAAGCCTTGCTGGAAGCCGGCGGATTTTATGCAAACCTGTATAACAGCCAGTTTGAGAAGGCAGAGGCCATGTAAACTTAGAGGCTGAAATTATTTAAATAAAAGTATTTGGAACGTCAGTGCCGAAGTGGTCCCGGCGTTCTGAGACTCCGGTCAAAGGACCGGACAGAACTGCTGTCGTCAATTTGTAAAAACGGTGGTTTTGTCCCGGGTATTTCGGTAAACCGCCGAAATTGTTCTTTGGCAGGAGTCTTTTTTGCATAGAAAACTCTCCGGGCAGGATATGACGCGTTCATGGTTTAAAGCGTTACGGTTTAAAATGGTAAAACAATTTTAGATAAAAAGATTGACAAAGCAGATGCAGGGTAGTATGATTGGGAATATCAAAGTGAGATTGAGGTTTTATTATGTCAGCAGAAAAGAACGTATGGACAAAAGCATATTATTTTGGCTTTCTGGGTTATTTTTATAACGCGGGTTCTTTTTGCTACGGTAAAACATCTATTTCATAAGATCTTTTAAAGAATTGAAAGATACTGAAAATAGGCCGGTGTTTGCGCGTAGCAGACATCGGTTTTTTTTGTCTGAATTTATGAATGGGAGGAATTAGAACATGATCATTGTACTGAAAAAGAACGCGGACGAAAAAAAGGTGGAGGAGCTGAAGGAAAGCCTGATCCGGCGGGGACTGAGACTTCATATGTCACAGGGGCTGGATACCATGCTGATCGGATTGATCGGAGATACCACAGAGCTGCAGGAGGACCAGTTTCAGGCACTGGAAATAGTGGAATCTGTGAAAAGGATCAAGGAGCCGTATAAGAAAGCAAACAGAAGTATGCACCCGGAGGATACTGTGGTCGATGTGTGCCAAAGAAAGATCGGCGGCGGAAATTTTCAGGTGATCGCCGGGCCTTGCTCTGTGGAGACCAGGGAACAGATGATCAAAGTGGCTGAGGATGTGAAGAACTCCGGAGCCGGACTTTTAAGAGGCGGGGCATTTAAGCCGAGAACCTCCCCCTACTCCTTCCAAGGGCTGGGAGATGAAGGACTCAAATTGCTGCTGGAGGCCAAGAAGCAGACCGGTCTTCCTATTGTGACAGAGATTATGCGTCTGGGGCATCTGGACCTCTTTGAGGATGTGGATGTGATACAGGTTGGTACCAGAAATATGCAGAACTTTGAGCTTTTGAAAGAGCTGGGAAAACTGAAAAAACCCATTCTTCTGAAACGCGGCATGGCAAACACCCTGGATGAATTGCTTATGAGTGCAGAATATATTATGGCAGGCGGAAATGAACAAGTGATCCTCTGCGAGAGAGGTATCCGCACCTTTGAGACTTCCATGAGGAATACACTGGATATATCAGCCATCCCTATGCTGAAGAAGAAGACACATCTGCCTGTCATCATTGATCCAAGCCACGCGGCGGGCATCCGTTTCATGGTGGAGCCTCTTACTATGGCGGCAATTGCGGCGGGAGCTGACGGTGTAATGATAGAAGTGCACAATGATCCGGAAAAAGCCCTGTGTGACGGCATGCAGTCTTTGACACCGGCCATGTTTGACGATATAATGCAGAAGGTGAAGAAGACAACAGAATTTTTCGGAAAGGTAATGTAATTTCATGAAATCATTAGTTTTAGCAGAAAAACCGTCCGTTGCCCGGGATATTGCCAGGGTGCTAAAATGCGGCAGAAAATTAAACGGAGCCATGGAGGGCGATAAATACATTGTATCCTGGGCACTGGGCCATCTTGTCACGTTAGACGACCCGGAAGGGTATGACAAGAAGTACAGAGAGTGGAAAATGGAGCATCTTCCCATGATCCCCAAGAAAATGGAGCTGGTGGTGATCAAACAGACGGCCAAGCAGTACAATGCTGTGAAAACACAGCTTTACAGAAACGACGTGGGAGAAATCATCATTGCCACTGACGCCGGCCGGGAGGGAGAGCTTGTAGCCAGATGGATACTGGAAAAAGCAAACTGCCGAAAGCCCATCAAACGTCTGTGGATCTCTTCTGTCACAGACAAGGCCATCCGTGACGGCTTTGCAAATCTGAGAGACGGAAGAGACTACAATAACCTGTACGCAGCGGCTGTATCCCGTGCGGAAGCTGACTGGCTGGTGGGGATCAATGCCACAAGGGCACTCACCTGCAAATACAATGCTCAGCTCTCCTGCGGGCGTGTCCAGACCCCCACACTGGCCATGATAGCCAAGCGGGAGGAGGAGATCAGAAACTTCAAGCCGGTTGATTACTATGGCATGACAGTGCAGTCCCAGGGTATACATTTTACCTGGCAGGACAAAAAGAGCGGTTCCTGCCGTTCCTTCCAGAAGGAGAAGATGGAGAGCCTGTTAAATCAGGTAAAAGCAGGCTCCCTTACCATAGAATCCGTGGAGAAGACGGCAAAAAAGACCTTCTCACCAGGACTTTATGATCTGACAGAGCTTCAGAGAGATGCAAATAAAAAGTATGGTTTATCCGCAAAGGAGACGCTGAACATTATGCAGCGTCTGTATGAAAACCACAAAGTCTTGACGTATCCGAGGACCGATTCCCGCTACATCGGAAGCGATGTGGTGGGGACCCTGAAAGAAAGACTGAAGGCCTGTGCGGTAGGACCCTATCGGAAGCTGGCCGGCAGCCTTTCCATGAAGCCCATAAAAGCAAGCAAATCCTTTGTGGATGACAAGAAGGTGAGCGATCACCATGCGATCATCCCCACCGAGCAGTTTGTCCAGTTGGACCATATGACAAATGAGGAGCGCAAGATCTATGATCTGGTGGTGCGCCGCTTTTTGAGTGTTCTCATGCCGCCTTTTGAATATGAGCAGACAACCATAAAAGCCCAGGCAGCAGGAGAAATATTCTTGGCAAAAGGCAAAATAGTAAAAAGTCCGGGCTGGAAAGAAGCCTATGAGAGCGGCTGGACCGACGACGATGATGAGGAGGAATACAGCGGCAGCCAGGAGCCGGCCCTGAAGGATCAGACACTTCCGACCGTCAAAAAAGGCGACACATTCCCGGCTTCCAAAGCTGAGCTGACCACAGGAAAAACAAAACCTCCGGCTCATTTCAACGAGGCGACCCTGCTCTCAGCCATGGAGAATCCTGTGAAGTTTATGGAGAGCCATGATGCCAAAGCGGCTAAAACACTGGGGGAGACAGGCGGACTGGGAACGGTTGCAACCCGCGCAGATATCATTGATAAACTGTTCAACACTTTTCTGATGGAAAAACGAGGCAAAGATATCTACATCACCTCCAAGGCAAAGCAGCTTCTGGAGTTGGTGCCTGAGGACTTGAAAAAACCGGAGTTGACGGCTGACTGGGAGATGAAGCTCTCAAAGATTGCAGAGGGCAGACTGAAAAAAGATACATTCCTCTCTGATATTAAAGATTACACCCAGGATATCATACAGGAAATTAAAACAGGGGACGGCACTTTCCGCCATGACAACCTGACCAATACAAAATGTCCTGTCTGCGGCAAGCGCATGCTCTCGGTAAACGGCAAAAACAGCAGGCTTTTAGTCTGCCAGGACCGCGAATGCGGCCACCGTGAGACTATTTCCCGCACAACCAACGCCCGCTGTCCAAAATGCCATAAACGCATGGAGCTTTATGTCAAAGGCAAGGAAGAGACCTTCATCTGCCCCTGCGGATACAAGGAAAAGCTCTCCTCCTTCCAGTCACGCAGAGAAAAGGAAGGTGCCGGCGTCTCTAAAAAAGATGTTCAGAAATATCTCACCAAACAAAAAAAAGAAGCCGCCGAACCGCTGAATAATGCCTTTGCCGACGCCTTCGCAAAACTGAAACTATAATAAAAACTGCCGTTGTCCGGCTTTCAAAATATCACGGATGTTGAGAAAGCCGGACAGCGCCATCTGCTGATCACTCCTGCACATGCTCCAGCCCCTGGCTGAGTATGGTCTCCACATGTGTATCTGCCAAAGAATAATAGACTGTCTTACCGTCTCTTCGGAACTTTACCAGTTTGATCTGCTTCAACACTCTGAGCTGATGGGAAATTGCGCTCTGTGTCATATTCAGCACGGAAGCGATATCACATACACACAGCTCCCCGGCTGACAAAGCATACAAGATCCGAATTCTGGTGGGATCTCCAAAAACCTTGAACAAATCTGCCAGTCCATATAGTGTATTTTCATCGGGTATTACCTTTTTTTGTATATGTTCATGTGTATGCACGCAATCACACATCTCTACAGTTTCATCCATTTTCATAAGCGAATCATTCCTTTCCTTCCCTATAGTTTAAAGGAAAAAATCCTTTTCTGCAAGTATATCCAATGCAAAAACATTGTTATGTCTGATAAATTTATAGAATGTTTAGAAAAATTTTTCTTGTTACCGGCCTTTTCTTATGGTAAAATATCGTTATGCTAAAGCGATGAAGATAAAAGAACAAGGGGGAATCTAAAATGGGATTTAATATGAAAGTAACACCTGAAATCGAAGCCCTTACAAAGATTTGCGAGGATCACAGCAAGATGGACGTGTCCCTCTATGGGAAGTATGATGTAAAACGAGGCCTGCGTGATATTAACGGAAAAGGCGTTCTTGCCGGACTGACCCAGATATCCAACATAGTCTCAAGTAAAGAAGAAGACGGAAAATCCGTTCCCTGTGAAGGAGAGCTGTACTACAGAGGAATCAACATTGAGGAATTGACAAAAGGCTTTCTTCAAGAGAAGCGTTTTGGATTTGAAGAAGCAACCTACCTGTTGTTGTTCGGAACACTGCCCACACAGGAGCAGTTAGATGATTTCTGCAAGATACTTGGCGAGCAGAGATGTCTGCCGCGGAACTTTGTCCGTGATGTCATTATGAAAGCTCCCAGCAGGGACATGATGAATACTCTTTCCAGAAGTGTTCTTACCTTATATTCCTATGATACGAATCCGGAGGACATATCTCTTCCGAATGTACTCCGCCAATGCATCAATCTGATCAGTATTTTCCCGATGCTGTCCGTTTACGGATATCAGGCACACCGCCACTATAACCAGAATAAAAGCTTATACATACATAATCCGAAAAAGGAACTGTCCACGGCTGAGAACATTCTGTTAATGCTGCGGCCGGATAAAAAGTATACGCCATTTGAGGCAACCATTCTAGATTTGGCACTGGTACTGCATATGGAGCACGGCGGTGGTAACAACTCGACATTTACCACACACGTGGTTTCTTCCTCAGGAACAGATACCTATTCTGCCATAGCAGCAGCTCTCGGTTCCCTAAAAGGCCCCAAGCACGGTGGTGCCAACATCAAGGTTGTCCGCATGTTCGACGATCTGAAGAAGCATGTAAAGGATTGGAAGGACGAGGAGGAAGTGTCAGATTATCTCAGAAAACTGCTCCACAAGGAAGCGTTTGATAAGAGAGGCCTGATCTATGGTATGGGCCATGCGGTATATTCCATATCCGACCCGCGTGCCCAGATATTCAAAAAATTTGTTAAGCAGCTAGCAGAAGAAAAGGGCAGACAGAAGGATTACCAGCTCTACGAGATGGTAGAGCGTCTGGCACCGGAGATCATCGGACAGGAGCGTCACATTTACAAAGGTGTAAGTGCCAATGTGGACTTCTACAGCGGTTTTGTGTACAGTATGTTGGAGCTTCCTCTTGAATTATATACCCCCATGTTCGCCATTGCCAGGATCGTGGGTTGGAGCGCGCACCGCATGGAAGAGCTGATCAACACAGATAAGATCATTCGTCCGGCTTATAAAAATGTATTGGAGACACAGCGGTATACAGTTCTGGGAGAAAGATAATACGAAAAGAATTGACAAACACCTGGGAAAACTGTTACCATCACGGTATACCAAGCACATCTGATGTGCGGATGCCGTGGAGAATATATGTTTTCAAGAAACGCGGCAGGGATAGAGCCATGCCGCGTTTTATTATGCATACAGATAGGAGAGAGCTAGTCATGTTTCGCACTTTTTTTCCGGACGAATATTTGGATTCCACATATGTAATCGATTTTGAAAAGTTGTATGCCCAGGGATATAGAGGGCTGATATTTGACATTGACAATACCCTGGTGCCTCATGGTGCGCCTGCGGATAAGCGGGCAAAGGCCCTTTTTAAAAGGCTGAAGAAAATTGGGTTTCAGTGCTGCCTCTTGTCTAATAACCAGTATGAAAGGGTCTCTTCCTTTAATAAGGATGTTCAGGTGCATTTTATAGAGAATGCCCATAAGCCTTCCCGGAAAAATTACAGAAGAGCTATGGAGCTGATGGGAACAGATTTGGAGACTACTGTGTTTGTGGGGGATCAGCTCTTTACAGATGTGTATGGGGCAAAGAGGACCGGTATGCACAATATTTTGGTAAAACCGATTCATCCGAAAGAGGAGATTCAGATTGTTTTAAAGCGGAAATTGGAAAAAATCGTCCTTTATTTTTACAGGAATGACCAAAGAAAGCGAAAAAACAGTTGAAAAATCGGAAGAGGTATTATACAATGGAGTACAGTGGAAAAAGAGATGCTTTTCCAATGGAAGAATTTAAGGAGGAATATTCATTATGATATCAGCAGGAGATTTTAAAAATGGTCTCACTCTGGAAATTGATGGCAATGTAGTGCAGATTATGGAATTCCAGCACGTAAAACCTGGAAAGGGTGCTGCTTTCGTAAGAACAAAATTAAAAAATGTTATCAATGGCGGTGTTGTGGAGAAGACTTTCAGACCTACTGAGAAATTCCCGCAGGCACGTATTGACCGTGTGGACATGCAGTATTTATACAATGATGGTGATTTATATTACTTTATGAACAATGAGACATATGATCAGATTGCCATTGACGATCAGACTGTGGGCGATGCGCTGAAGTTCGTAAAAGAGAATGAAACTGTAAAGGTATGTTCCTACAACGGGAATGTATTCGCTATCGAAGCTCCGTTATTCGTTGAACTGGATATTATTGATACAGAACCGGGATTCAAAGGTGACACAGCTCAGGGAGCTACAAAACCTGCTACTGTTGAGACCGGTGCAGTTGTATATGTTCCGTTATTCGTAGATCAGGGTGATAAAATTAAAATCGATACAAGAACAGGAGAATATCTGTCAAGAGTTTGATATGACAGTTAAAAGAAAAGCCTGTAAAAAAGTGTAAAAAAGCCTGGAAAGTTGAATCTCCAGGCTTTCTTTTATTTTCACTTCTCGGCAAAGGGCCATAAAAAAGGAGGGCCGGGTACGCAATGACCCGGCAGTATGAAAAAGAAAAGATATATATGAAAAAGGTTTTGTCCTTTGATGGTTATTACTATAGAGGATAAATGTGAAAAATCTGTGGTGAAAATTTAAAAGAATTGTGAAAAAAATAAATCATAAATCAAAAAGAAAACATGAAAATATTTTAATATCTACTTGAAAAAACATTTATACTCCTGTATAATAATATTTACATTTTTATTGCGTATACCAGTCAGGTATAGATCAGTATTCTTGCACATTCGTGCAGTATTTTCCAATTACAGCAGAACAGAATATTTATGGACTGTCAAAGGGAAAAGTATGTCCATTTGCAGCCCTTAAATAGAAGAGGCAGTATTTTTTACTGTCTATGCACCTATACGGCAAAATGCCGGAAGGCAGAATAAAAGAAAGAGAGGTTCACAGATGGACTACAAAACATTTACACAGGAGATACTCAGCAGCCTGAGGAAAAAAGCCGGAGAAAAGACAGTCACTCTACACAGGATCGAGAAAAACAATGGAAAGATTCTGGACGCTGTCACGATCATGGAGAGAGGGGCAAACATCGCGCCTACCATTTATCTGGCAGATTTTTATGACTTTTTCAAACACGGCATGTCTTTGGAGGAGGTGGCACTTAAAATCTTGGAGCTTAACACAGAGAGGCAGTTGGAGGAGGGAGAGTTTCAAAATGCTGGATTTGAAGATTACAAGAGGGCGAGAAGCCATATCTGCTACAAACTGATCAACTTTGAAATGAACAGGAAACTTCTGAAAAATGTACCCTATATCCCCTATCTTGATCTGGCTGTTGTATTTTATTACCGGCTTGATGAGGAAATCCTGAACGGGGCAAATTTTCTGGTTCATAACTGTAATCTGGAATCCTGGGGGATAACGCTTCAGGAAATATATGATGACGCCCATAAAAATACAAGCCGCCGACTGCCTTTTACCTTTCAGGGAATGGAGGCACTGATCCGGCAGATGACAGGAGAAGATGATTTTTTGTCTTTTGGTCTTCAGAAAAAGGAGCAGATGTATATCCTTACCAATGAAGAGAAATATTACGGTGCTGCGGTGATCCTCTATCCCCATGTACTGTCCCACATTAGCAGACTTCTGCACAGCAATTTCTTCGTGCTGCCCAGCAGCATTCATGAATGTATTCTTGTGCCTGATTCCGGGCAGTTTACCAAAAAAGAATTGGAGACTATGGTCAGGGAGGTCAATGAGACCCAGGTGGAGGACGAGGAGGTCCTGTCCCAAAATGTTTACTATTATGACAGCAAAAAGGAGGCGCTAATCCTGTAAAAGTGGGGGATAGCCGCCGAAATCTGCTGGTTTTCGGCGGCGTATGCCCAAATTTCTGCGTAAGGCTTTACAATTTCAAAAATATGTGGTAATATACTAGGGATGTCATTTCTAAGAAGACATATGCACTCGTAGCTCAGGGGATAGAGCAGTGGTTTCCGGTACCACGTGTCGGGGGTTCGAATCCCTCCGGGTGTGTTTGGTGCTTTGGGGAAAAGCATTGGAATAAGGGAATGAAGGGTAACAGTCTTGAAGGAGGACAAGGATGTTAGACAATTTCAGAGAATGGCTTTCAGACAATCTGAGGTATATTCTTCTGGGTCTGGCTATTTTGGTCGTTCTGGTGGTTCTGTTTTTCGGCATTAAAGCCCTGACGGGTGGAGCTTCTGATAAAGATAAGAAGCCGGATGCGCAGACAGAGCAGCAGAAAGGGTCTGACGATACCAAGAAATCGAAAGATTCTGATGCTGATGCAAAAGCACAGGACGAGAAAAAAGAGGATGAAAACTCTTTGGAGAAAAATGCATACCCTGAAGTAAATTCTTTGATTGATGCATTTTATACAGCCTGGGGCGATAAAAATGTTGACCGTATGAAGGAGCTTACGGACAGTTTTGACGCCACAGATGAAGCGAAAGTATTGAATGCTACTTATATTGAAAGTTACAGTAATATCAATGTATATACAAAAAAAGGTCTCACGGATGACAGCTATGTAGTATTTGTGTCCTATGATCTGAAGTTTACGGATGTAGCTACACCAGCTCCGGGACTTGCGCAGCTTTATGTGGTCAAAAAGGATGATAAATATACGATCCACAATGACAAGAGTGATACAGAGGTCAATGAATATATTGACAAGACCAATCAGGATGAGGATGTAAAGAAGCTGATCAGCGAGGTGGAGACCAACCTGAATAAAGCTATGGAATCGGATGCTGATCTGAAAGCATTTGAGGAACAGCTGGGACAGGAGACCAGTATGGCGTCCATGGCAGACAACGGTTCAACATTGACAACACAGGATGTCTGCAATATGCGTTCTGAGGCGGGAACAGACGGAGAAATCCTTCAGGAACTGCAGGCGGGAACAAAAGTGACAAAGGTTGACAATGCAGAGAACAATTGGATCCAAGTAGAATATAACGGTCAGACCGGTTATATTTTCGGAGATTTATTACAGTAATTACAGTAAAATAAAACTGCTGTACAGTGATGAAATTCGCTGTACAGCAGTTTTTTGCTTTATCTGAGAGCGCCGTATGCAATGCCTTCGCCCAGAGAGATTCCTTTGGCAGCAGCCAGTTCACTGACAGTGACCATTTGGAAGCCTTTGGCTTTAAGCGCCGGTACGATCATATCTACTGCATCTGCAGTGGGACCGTGGATATCATGCATGAGGATCACATCTCCATCCTGGGCAGCCATGACCGCGTCGTAAGTGCTCTGCGCGTCTCTGGTTTTCCAGTCCAGTGTATCCACAGACCAGAGGATCATGGGAAGCCCCACATTGGACTTGGTGGTGGAATTATAGGCGCCGTAGGGTGGACGTACCAGGGTAGCTCCATGTCCCGTGATAGCTGCTATGCTGCTGTTGGTGGAACCTACCTCGTCCTGTACACCTGAGGCATCCAGGGAATCCAGGCTAACGTGATCATATGTGTGGTTAGCCAGCTCACAGCCCATACTGTCCATTTTTTTGACTGCGTCAGGATAATTTGAAACATTCTTGCCAAGCATGAAAAAGGTTGCTTTTGCCCCGTTTGCCTGCAGTGTATCAAGAATTCTTTCCGTGTATTTTCCGGGACCGTCATCGAATGTGAGGGCAACCATTGGGCCGGAACCCGCAGCGGCAGTTTTTGCCGCTGCTTTGCTGTCCCAGACACCATTGTCTTTCAGGAAATACGCTTTGCCGTCAACTGTGATCCATCCTGTTGCCATACTGCCGTCTTTGTTCAGATAGTACCAGTCTTTTCCGATCTGGAGCCATCCGGTATTAGCAGTACCGTTACTCTTCAGGTAGTACCATTTACCGTTGTCCTCTATCCAGCCTTTTCCTGCCAGGGTACCGTCTTCCTTCAGATAGTATTTCTTACCATCCATTGTCACCCAGCCGGTCTGAGGCTTGCCGTCTTCACCGAGATAATATTTCTTTCCGTCTTTTTCTTCCCAGGAGTTCGTGACCATCTTGCCTTCACTGTCCAGGAAGAAATTGGTGCCGTCAGAGGTGACCCATCCGATCATCATAGCACCGTCTTCATCACGGAAGTAATACCAGGAATCCTCGATCTCTTTCCAGCCGGTACTTATGGACCCACTGCTGTCCAGATAGTAGCGGTTGCCGTCACGCTCTACCCATCCCGAGGCCATTGAGCCGTCATCCTGCAGATAATAGCTCTTGCCGTCCACGTCTATCCATCCGGTAGCCATGGTTCCGTCATCCTTCAGATAGTACCACTTTTCGTCATTTTTGACCCAGCCGGTCTTGGGAACTCCGCTTTCATCCAGATAATACCAGGATTCTCCTTCGGGCTGTACCCAGCCGGATGCGGGAGTGCCGTTTTCCTTCAGGTAATACCGCTTACCCTTATCGGTAACCCATCCGGTTTTAACATACCCTTCATCGTCGAAATAGTAGCGGGTCCCGTCCACTTCACGCCAGGTGTTCTCAATGACAACACCGTCGTGATAGACGAATTTCCTGCCGGAGTCATTATAGACCCAGTGGTCTTCCTTCAGGGCTTCCTTCTTGTTGTTGTAGGTGTCCATGCTGGCTTTTACCGCAGAAAAAATATACTTTGGCACAAAAATCAGCACGGCTCCCAGGATGCAGGTCAGCAGAAGGATGCCCGCGGTTTTCTTTTTGTTTTTCATTACATTAACCCCTTTGTAATTCATATGTCCGATCATGGTCTGATCGGGCACATTCATAAGTACACGTTATCATTATACTATCGCATTGGAAGTATTGGCAAGGCGCAAAGCGAAAAAATGTCGAAATAACTGCTTAAGATATCTTAAAGGCAGGAAAAGCGAGCGCTTTACTTGCGGGCAGAACCTGTGATATACTCTTTATCATAATACATAAAGGAGCGCACAGAACATGCGTTTAAATAAATATCTGAGTGACGCCGGCGTCTGTTCCAGGCGGGAGGCGGACCGTCTTGTACAGGACGGAAGAGTTATGGTGGACGGTAAAACTGCCGTTCTGGGCATGCAGATCCAAGAGGGGCAGGAGATTTTAGTGAACGGAAAAAAAGTCCGCCGCGAAGAAAAAAAAGTGCTTCTGCTCTTTCACAAACCAAGAGGAATTGAGTGTACAGCCAATCCCAAAATAAAAAAGAATGTGATCTCTTATATAGATTACCCAATTCGGATATATTATATAGGAAGGCTTGACAAAGATTCGGAAGGACTTTTGCTTCTGACCAATCAGGGTGAACTTGTGAATAAGATGATGCGGGCCGGCAACTGCCATGAAAAAGAGTATCTGGTGACTGTGGATAAGCCTGTGACAGATGATTTTATCAAAAAAATGTCATCCGGTGTCCCTATTCTGGGCACGGTGACGAGAAAGTGCCAGGTGGAAAAGACAGGGAAGAAAACCTTTCGCATTATCCTTACCCAGGGTCTGAACCGTCAGATCCGGCGGATGTGTGAATATCTGGGATATAGAGTGGAACGGCTTGTGCGGGTTCGTGTTATGAATCTGGAGCTGGGTGACCTGCCGGTCGGACAGTACCGGGAGGCTGCGGAAAAGGAACTGGAGAATTTAAAAAGTCTCATTCAGGATTCTTCAGAGACGACTGTCATAAGGAAAAATGAACGGAGGAAAAGGTAACATGGATAAGACAGCGAGGATGAAAGAACTGATTCCTCTTTTAAATGAGGCGGCAAAGGCATATTATCAGGAAGACAGGGAGATCATGAGCAATTTTGAGTATGATAAGCTCTATGATGAACTGACGAAGCTGGAGCGGGAGACTGGGATCACCCTGACCGGCAGCCCAACGGTCTCCGTGGGATACGAAGCATTGGATGAACTGCAGAAGGAAGCCCATGAAAGCCCCATGCTCTCCCTGGACAAGACAAAGGATGTGGAAATCCTGCGGGAGTTTATCGGGGAACAGAAGACCCTTCTCTCCTGGAAACTGGACGGACTCACCATTGTACTGACTTACCGGGACGGCAGTCTTTTGAAAGCAGTTACCAGGGGAAATGGTGTAGTGGGGGAAGTCATTACCAACAACGCCAAGGTCTTTAAGAATATCCCCCTTCAGATCGCCCACAAAGGGGAGCTGATCCTGCGCGGGGAGGCCATTATCACCTATTCTGATTTTGAGAAGATCAATGAACAGATCGAGGATGTGGATGCCCGCTATAAAAATCCCAGAAATCTGTGCAGCGGCTCTGTACGGCAGCTCAACAATGAGATCACGGCAAAGCGGAATGTGCAGTTTTACGCATTTTCCCTGGTCCGGGCCGAGGGTGTGGATTTTGAAAATTCCAGGCAGAAGCAGTTTGAATGGCTGGAAGCACAGGGCTTTGATGTGGTGGAGTACCGGATGGTGACTGCGGAAACCCTGGATGATGCCATCGCTTACTTTTCTGAGAAGATCACTAAAAATGATTTTCCGTCAGATGGCCTGGTTGCACTCTATGATGATATTGCTTACGGAGATTCTCTGGGAAGCACCGCAAAATTCCCACGGAATGCATTTGCTTTTAAATGGAAGGATGAGATTCGGGAAACTACTCTGAAAGAGATAGAATGGAGTCCGTCAAGGACCGGCCTGATCAATCCTGTGGCAATCTTTGAACCGGTGGAGCTGGAGGGAACTACAGTGAGCAGGGCCAGTGTGCACAATATCAGTATCCTGAAGGATTTGGAGCTGGGAATCGGGGACAAGATCCAGGTCTACAAAGCCAATATGATCATTCCGCAGATCGCGGAGAATCTGACGAGAAGCGGAGCCATTGAGATTCCCCATGCATGTCCGGTCTGCGGGCAGGAGGCCAGAGTCATAAAGACCAATGATGTGGAATCCCTGTACTGCATGAACACGGAATGCCAGGCCAAGAAAATAAAATCCTTTACCCTGTTTGTAAGCAGAGACGCCATGAATATAGACGGATTGTCAGAGGCAACCCTGGAGAAATTCATATTAAAAGGATTTATAAAGGATTTTGGTGATATCTTTGAGATTGAAAAATACAGAGATGAGATTGTCTCCATGGATGGTTTCGGACAGAAGTCCTATGACAATCTGACTGCCAGCATAGAAAAAGCGTCCCATACCACATTGCCGAGACTCCTGTACAGCCTGGGAATCTCCAATGTGGGCATCGCCAACGCAAAGGTGATCTGTAAAGAATTCCGGTATGACCTGGATAAGATCATACACGCCACCCCCGAGGAGATCAGCAGCGTGGAGGGGATCGGACCGGTTATCGCGGGAACTTTTACAGAGTATTTTTCAGATGAGGGAAATATTAAAAGATTGGAGCATCTCTTATCCCATCTGACCTTTGAGGAAGTTAAGACAGAGAGTACCCAGAGTCTGGAGGGAAAACAATTTGTGATCACCGGAAGCGTGGAGCATTTTGCAAACCGGGCACAACTGAAAGAATTTATCGAAGAGAGGGGCGGCAAGGTTACGGCGAGTGTAACTTCCAAGACAGATTACCTGATCAACAATGACACCACATCCTCCTCTTCAAAGAATAAGAAAGCCAAGGATTTAGGAATCCCCATTCTGTCAGAGGAGGATTTCCTGAAGCTTTCAGAGGAAGCATGACAGAAAGAAGGTAGGAAATGCAGTCTGAAGAGATGAAAAAGAAAGGGCTGAAAGGTGTTAAGACCATCATTTTCGGCAGGACGTTGATCGTGGTCTTTGCTTTTCTGATCCAGTTTGCACTGATCATATCCAGTTTTATCTGGCTGAAGGATTACAGCTTTTATATTTATGCCGGATTTGTAGTTTTAGGTGTGCTTGTGCTTCTGCATCTTTTCAACAGCAGAGGAAATCCCGACTTTAAACTGGTCTGGATGCTTCCCCTGACTGTTGTTCCTGTATTCGGAGCCTTATTTTACCTCTATATCAACAGTCAGCCGGGAACCAGAATGATTTACCAGAGGCTTCAATACCTTGGAAAATTTACAAAACAGTATGTGACCCAGAAGGAAAAGGTGAAAAAAGATTTAGAACAGAAGAATCCCCAGATGGGGCATCTGGCTTCTTATCTGATGGAATATGGCACCTGCCCGGTCTATGAGCACACTCTGGTGACCTATTTTCCTCTGGGAGATGAGCAGTTTCCGGCCATGCTTAAAGAGCTTGAGAAGGCTGAGAAGTTTATTTTCATGGAGTATTTTATCCTGGAAGAGGGATATATGTGGAATACCGTGCTGGAACTTTTGAAAAAGAAAGTCAAAGAAGGCGTGGAGGTCAGAGTCATGTATGACGGTATGTGTGTGCTGGCCCTGCTTCCCTCTTTCTATCCGAGGATTTTGGAGAGAGAGGGGATCCAGTGCAAAATGTTCGCTCCGATCAAGCCATTCTTCTCCCCCCATTACAATAACAGGGACCACAGAAAGATCCTTGTGGTCGACGGTAAAGTGGCTTTTACTGGAGGGACGAACCTGGCAGATGAGTATATTAATAAGAAGGAACGTTTCGGACACTGGAAGGATACGGCAGTCATGCTGAAGGGCGAGGCAGTGGAGCGCTTTACCTTCATGTTTCTGGAAATGTGGGGTGTGTCAGAGCGGGGAGATCTGGAATATGAGCCATATAGGACTCCCGCAGATCTGCAGATACCGAATGACGGATATGTCATTCCCTATGATGTGATGCCCTATGGGTATGAGAGAATGGGGAAACAGGTATACCTGGACATATTGAATACAGCGCAGCGCTACGTACATATTATGACGCCGTATCTGATCCTTGACCATGAGATGATCATGACGCTGACCTATGCGGCAAAACGCGGTGTGGAGGTCTGCATTATCATGCCCCATATTCCTGATAAAAAAACTGCCTTTGCCCTTGCCAAGACGTACTACAACGAACTGTTGGAGGCGGGTGTGGAAATCTATGAATACACGCCCGGATTTGTCCATGCAAAAGTCTTTATATCAGATGATGAGAAGGCTGTTGTAGGTACCGTGAATATGGACTACAGAAGCTTTTACCACCATTTTGAGGATGGTGTGCTCTTTTACCGGAACTCCCAGATTCCCTATGTGGAGCGGGATTTTCAGTATACAAAAAATAAATGTGTGAAGATTTCCGTGGCAGACTACAAACGCCTGGGTATTTTCACAAGGATCATGGGAAAAGTGCTGCGTATATTTGCACCGCTGATGTAAAATAAAGGCGCAGCCTGCTGAATAGTTAAAAAATACAGAAAGAAAGAGGGAATACAATATGCCGATCAAAATACAAAGTGACCTGCCTGTGAAGGAAATACTGGAAAAAGAAAATATATTCGTCATGGATGAGGGGCGTGCTGTCCATCAGGATATCCGCCCGATCCGGATCCTGATCCTGAATCTGATGCCTCTCAAGGAGGATACCGAACTGCAGCTTCTTCGCTCGCTGTCCAATACACCTCTGCAGGTGGATGTATCTTTTATGATGGTGGCGACTCATGAGTCGAAAAACACAGCCACCAGTCATCTGAATAAATTCTATGAGACCTTTGAACAGGTAAAGGACCATAAGTTTGACGGAATGATCATCACAGGCGCTCCGGTAGAGCAGATGGAGTTTGAGGAAGTGGATTACTGGGAAGAGCTGAAAGGGATCATGGAGTGGACCAAGACGAATGTGACCTCCACGATTTATCTGTGCTGGGCTGCCCAGGCCGGTCTTTACTATCATTATGGCCTGGAGAAAAAAATGATGGATCACAAAGTATTCGGTCTTTTCCGCCACAGGGTGGAAAACCGAAAGGTGCCTCTTGTGCGCGGCTTTGATGATGAATTTTTAGCGCCCCACTCCCGTCATACAGAAGTGGCGGCAGAGGATATCCATGCATGTGATGCGCTGACTGTTCTGGCTGAATCCGACGAAGCCGGTGTGTTCCTTTGTATGGCAATGGACGGGCGTCAGATTTTTGTGATGGGACATCCGGAATATGACCGGGTGACCCTGGACGGGGAATATAAGAGGGATAAAGGGAAAGGTATGGATATTAAACTGCCTGAGAATTATTATCCTGAGAATGACCCTGATAACAAGCCTCTTCTGCTTTGGAGGGCACATGCAAATAACCTGTACACCAACTGGCTCAATTATTACGTTTACCAGATCACGCCTTATGACTTGGATGGGACGCCGTTTTAAAGGCTGTTTTGAGTGGTCTTTGGGTACTGGGAAGGTACCGTTAAATATCGCCAATTATCGTATGAAATGGAGTAAAAATGGAGTGAATTTAATGTTTTTATGGAGTAAATAAAATTTAGGCGATATGACGAAATTATCTTAATCTGGAAATATTAGTATGGTTAAGCCTTGGCATATGCTGGGGCTTAACCTTTAAAATTGTATCATAGCTTAGAGTAGTCAAACACACTCTAGTTTTTATTGAGATATTATTAATTCTGAAACATAAATCAAATAATCTAAGATATCATCTATTCTTTGATGTTTCTGACACTGTTTCAGTATTTCATAAATGGGTCATCCGGCATCTCTGTGTGAGGTGCTTTTTGTTTGTGCGGGTGTACAAAATATAAAGTATAGGATATAATTACTAAATAGGAAAAGGTGTAATGGTAGATGTTGTTGATCGCTATATAATATATAGAAAGAGATGGAAAGGCAATTATGATAAAAAGCTTTATATATGAGAACTTTAAAAGTTTTGAAAAAGCAGAATTGAATTTGGAAGCTGTCACAAGCCTGGTGGGTACCAATGCTTCTGGAAAAAGTAATGCAATTGAAGGAATCAGTATTTTGGCAGAACTGGCAATGGGAGTTGAGATTAGTGTTGTCCTGGATGGTACCAGGAATCATGACAGTCACGTCAGAGGGGGGAGCAAAGCGTGTAGCAGATTCAGAACATCTGCATTTCGTCTGGGATGTCTTGTGGACTTGGATGATGAGTATGATTTGCTGTATGATATAAAAATCAATACATTAAGAAGAAATGTAGTAGAAGAAGAGTCTTTGTATAAAGTGAAAAATGGAAAGACGGTTCATCAGGGTGACAAGATATTCAGAACAAAATTACAGCAGGAAGAAAGTGGTGATATCAAGGTAGAATATAGAAACGGCAAAAGAGGAACAAATCCCGATATTGTATGTATCAGGACGGTTTCCATTTTATCACAAATGAAAAGCAAGCTGCCTGAGAATACAGAAATAGACACTGAGAACCTGCAATATGTTAATTTGGTGTTGGAAAACTTGAGGGGGATATTTGTGCTTGACCCAATACCTTCTGAAATGAGGGATTATGTAAGGATAACGGATGTTGAGTTAAAAACAAATTGTGAAAATATATCCCCGGTGCTTTACAATCTTTGCCAAGAGAAGGAGAAAAAGAAGCGGCTGCTTGATATCGTATGCAGTCTTCCGGAAAATGAAGTGAAAGATATAGAGTTTGTGGTAACAAAATTGGGGGATGTTATATTTGGCTTAAAGGAGCAGTATCTTTCCTCTTCTGAGCTTGTGGACGCGAAAAAGCTTTCGGATGGAACGTTGCGCTGTATTGCCCTGGTATCATCCATGTTAACAATGCCTGAGAATGGTGTTCTTGTTATTGAAGAAATTGATAATGGCATTCATCCGGGCAGGGTACGGAAGCTAATAGAGAGTTTGCAAATGTTAGGCAGGGAAAGAAATATAGATATTATTCTTACTACACATAATGCATTTTTATTAAACAGTTATGATAAGAATAAACTTCTGGGGGTTTCTGTTGTTTACAGAGATAAAGAAAAAGGGACAAGCAGATTTATTCCTTTTGTTGATGTGAAGCAGTCACCAAAAATACTTGCATCTGGCGGTTTGGGATATGCGATGGCAGAAGAAACGCTGACGGACAGTATTAAGTCAACAGATACAAGTATAGATTATTCATGGCTGGGGGTATAAAAATGAATGTGAGATTTATAGATACCTCTATCATTATGAATCTGCTTGAGATACCGGATATGTGCAGGGACAAAGAAGCAGTAAAAGAAGAATTTAAAAAAGCAGTTGAGGAGGGAGAGATATTGATTCTTCCCGTTGCCACTATTATTGAGAGTGGAAATCATATTGCCCATATAAATAATGGAAATATCAGAAGAGAAAAGGCAATAAAGTTTAAAGAGTTTCTGGAAAAAACAGCTAAGGAGGAAGCACCATGGACATTGTATGGAACCGAGTTGAAAAAGGATGACCTGTTGGCATTGGCAGGTGAGTTTCCAGAAAAAGCCCTTACGTTGCGTATGGGAATTGGAGATATGAGTATTATCCGTTTTTATGAAAATTTTAAGGCCACTGTTCCGGCAGTAGGAAGAATTATGATATGGAGTACAGATACACATCTAAAAAATTATATAGAAGACCTAACGGTTAGCAGAAGAAAAAATAAATAACTCAAACTTCCCATATCATTTGGTGTGGTGAACCTTGAAAAATCAATACTTTAGCCCATAAAAAGGCATAAACCGCTTGCCGCTAAGATTATCCATGATTTCATGAAACATTCTTTTGCCGGATGGATGAAATGGATGATATTACATTCAGCCAATCCATGTGGATCATTTTAAATGCATTGTTGGATTCTGTTAGGGAGTATTTCCGCATCACGGAACAACAACTGGAAGAATTTACAACCGGCTTTATTCAGAGACTGCCTAAATATATACAAAAAGCCCTGGAGTATGGTCAATGTGCTGCACGATTATTATTTTGCGAGCTAAAGTATTGATTTTTCAAGATACAAGTCCCATTTTTTATGTGTGAAGTTTGAGTTATTAAGAAAAAATATAACTGTTATATATCCCCATTGTGTTTGGGATTGACAGTGTTAAAATTTCTGAGATATATTAAATACATGGCTCTTAAGGCTATTTGACAACTAATCGATTTTGAAATAAAGAAAGGAGAAGTATGCCGGAATTTGAATTTTATTTAACCGGAAGTCTTGAAAAGATATTTCCGGACTCTGATCCCCAGACAATGGATACAGTGGGCAGAATATCCATCCTGAAGGGGGAAGTACCTGCAGTGCAGATCGCTTACACAAGAAGATGCAGCAGGGAAAAGCTGCCATATAAATACCAGTTTCAGTGTGAAGTGACGGGAATAGCGGCCCCAGCGCGTTTCCGGGATGTGGAGCTGGTTCCCTCTGCATTTCCCTGTTATGAAGTGACAGATGAGAATTATCTGTCAACCAGGCCGGGCTTGTTTCCTGATTTGCTGAAGCCTAAAAAGGATAATTTTATCACACCAATGCCCGGGCAGTTCCGGTCTCTTTGGCTCGATTTTCCGGATACCGCCATGCTGGAGGCAGGTTTGTATCATGTCTCAATCCGGCTGACCATGCTGCCGGAAGTCTGTATGGGGGACGGTACTCTGCAGAAGTTAGGAGAAGATACTGTTGAAGAAGTGTTGACCTTTGAGCTGGAGGTGGGGGAGGCTGTGAGAGCGCCCCAGTCTCTCATACATACAGAATGGTTTCATGCTGACTGTCTTGCAGATTACTACGGGACAGAGGTATTTAGTGAGAACCATTGGGAGATCATAGAAAAGCAGATCGCCCTTGCAGGGAAAGAGCTGGGTGTGAATATGATCCTCACACCTGTGTTCACGCCGCCTTTAGACACGGCAAAAGGTGGTGAGCGCACAACAGTCCAATTGGCAGAGATAGAGCTGGCAGAGGACGGTTACCATTTTGATTTTTCAAAGCTGAAAAGATGGTGTGATATATGCAGAAGATCAGGAATTGAGAATCTTGAGATTGCCCATCTCTTCACTCAGTGGGGAGCTGAAGCAACACCAAAGATATATGTCACAGAGGATGGCGTCAAAAAACAAAAATTTGGCTGGCATATGCCTGCGGTGAGTCTTGAGTACAGAAGATTTCTGGAAGCCTTCCTTCCGGCGCTTCAGACAAAATTGGAGGAATTTGGTTTTGACAGGGAGCATGTCTATTTCCACATTTCGGATGAGCCGTCAAAAGAAAATCTGGAGAGCTATATGCAGGCAAAGGCAGCGGTGGAAGATCTGCTGAAGGGGTGGAAGGTGATAGATGCCCTAAGTGATTATGTGTTCTATGAGAAAGGGATCGTGGAGAAGCCCATTCCGTCCAATGATCATATTCAGGCTTTTATTGATCATGGGGTGGAGGATCTATGGGTATATTACTGCTGCGGACAGAGTGATAAAGTGCCAAACCGTTTTTTTGCCATGCCAAGTGCAAGGAACAGGATCATGGGAGTGCTGATGTACCTATATAAGATAAAAGGATTTTTGCACTGGGGATATAACTTCTACAATTCTATGTTTTCCATAGAGCATATAAATCCCTTTTTTGACACCCATGCAGGCTATGCGTTTCCATCCGGGGATCCATTCCTTGTGTATCCCGGCGCGGACGGGGAACCGTGGTCTTCCATACGGGCAGAGGTACAGCGGGAAGGACTGGATGACATGCGGGCACTGGAAGAATTGGAAAAAAGAGTGGGAAGGGAGAGGGTTGTAGAGATCATTTACGAAAATGTGAAGGAAAAGCTCACTTTTGAGAAGTATCCCCGGGATGCGCAATATCTTTACCGATTGAGAAACAGAGTGACAGCCGAGATGAGAGAGGCTGCGGAAAAATAAAGTTTCATAATAAGTATACACATAAATGCAAAGATAAAAACACAACGTATGGCAAGACCATACAGACCCGGCCGGTAGTCCGGGCGCAGACAGGATCGTAACAGTCCCATCTGTAAGTAACCTTCCTCCTTAGGTCGTCCCTTCTTTGCCGGACAGGTGCAGAATTATCAGGAAAAATTCTTCACAGTCCATATAAACATTTCAAGGAGGAATCATTATGGACAGAATATCGATAACAGTAAGAGTTTTCTTTCAGGACCCCTTTTGGATCGGTTTATGTGAAAGAACAGACAGCACAGGCTGTTCTGTATGCAAGATCACATTTGGGCCGGAACCAAAGGATTATGAGGTGCAGGAATTTATCAGTCAGAGCTGGTATCGGCTAAGTTTCAGTCCGGCTGTTGCCGAAGCTGTGAGGACAACAGAGCACAGGAATCCCAAAAGGATGCTGCGGGAGGTAAAAAAGCAGATGAACCAGACGGGCATCGGCACAAAATCCCAGCAGGCTTTGAAGCTCCAGCATGAGGAGAGCAAAGAGAAGCGAAAATCCCTTTCCAGAGAGAGAAAGGAAGAGGAGGAGCAGAGAAAATTTGCCTTGAGGCAGCAGAAAAGAAAGGAAAAGCACAGAGGAAGATAGCCTTTGGTGTTTTTTAAGAGACCTGGAATAGAAATTTATTCCGGGTCTTTTTGCGTAATTCTTAAGTCTGCGCTGTATTTGTATGGAATTATGAAAAAACAAAAGAAATACTGTACATTATGCTGAATCGTGGTATGATGAAAGAAAAGTGATATGTGATAAATTTATATATTTTGGGTTTTCGGAGGAATGTTATTATGAGAAAGTTGGGAATACTGGGCGGGATGGGACCTGAATCAACATTACTTTATTACAAAGAAATTGCTTCCGGGTTCAAAAAAAGAGATAAAAACGGATATTTCCCGGCACTTACGATAGAGACTGTCAATATGTATGAAATGTTGGATTTTTGTAAGACACAGCAGTATGAGGACTTGTCAAACTATCTGCTGCAGGGAATTCACAATCTTGAAAAAGCGGGAGCGGACTTTGCTGTCTTAGCCTCTAATACACCCCATGTTGTGTTTGATATTCTTGAAAAAAGAGCCAATATACCATTACTCAGCATCGTAGAGCCTTCCTGCAGGGCAGTCAAAGCTGCCGGAATAAAGAAAACGGCCTGGCTGGGAACCGGGTTTACTATGGAACAGTCGTATTTTAAAAAATTATTTGTGGAAAATGGTATTCAAGTAGTGGTTCCCCATGAAAAAGAGAGAATGTTCATTGACAGAGTAATTGCAAAAGAGCTTGAGTTCGGTATCGTAAAGGAAGAGTCCAAAAGGGGAATAGACAGTATTATAAAGCGGCTGATCGCAGAGGAGGGAATAGAAGCTGTTATCATGGGATGCACAGAATTGCCTCTGATGTATTCCGGTGAGGTATTGCCTGTGCCTGTTTTTGATACTTTAAAATACCACATACAGGGGATTCTTGACTATATGTTTGAAATATAATACCTATCGTGCTGCTTCTGTTCTGTAAATGAGTTACAGGCGGAGGAACTGAATCTTTTTGCGGGAAAACAGAAAAATTTACCGGCTTTGAACTTATTTTCTGCCCTGTGACGACTGCGTGGTGTTTGTACAAGAAACATGTTTATAAGGAAGCACGAGTTGCCTCACATGTTATGGAGGTGCCTAAAAGAAAGGGAGATTTAAGCATGGAAGAAAACAAATGGAAACTTACAAACGAAGCCGGCGCACCTGTGGCAGAGAACGAGCATTCTGTGACAGCAGGACCAAGAGGCCCGGTGGTTATGCAGGACGTCTGGCTGATGGAGAAGCTGGCCCATTTTGACCGGGAGGTGATCCCGGAGCGCAGAATGCATGCAAAGGGATGGGGAGCCTACGGGAAGCTTACGGTTACTCATGATATTTCCAAATTTACAAAAGCAAAAGTTTTACAGCCCGGAGCCGAGACAGAGCTTTTTATCCGTTTTTCCACGGTTGCCGGGGAACGCGGGGCTGCGGACGCGGAACGTGATATCCGTGGTGTGGCAGTGAAATTTTATACAGAAGAGGGAAACTGGGATCTGGTTGGAAACAACACGCCCACATTTTTCCTGCGTGATGTACATAATTTTCCTGATCTGAACCGGGCAGTAAAGCGGGATCCAAGGACCGGTATGCGTTCTGCGCAGAACAATTGGGATTTCTGGACACTGCTTCCTGAGACCTTCCATCAGACTACCATTGTGATGTCTGACAGGGGAATACCGGCATCTTTCAGAAATATGCATTTTTACGGTGAGCACACTTATTCTTTTTATAATGCAAAAAATGAACGGTTCTGGTGTAAATTCCATTTCCAAACACAGCAGGGGATTAAAAATCTGACGGATGAAGAGGCGCAGAAGATTTGCGGCATGGACAGGGAAAGCCATGGGCGTGATCTTTTTGAAGCGATTGAGCGGGGGGATCATCCCAAATGGACCATGTATGTGCAGATCATGACAGAAGAACAGGCCCGCAGCCATTATGAGAATCCTTTTGATATTACAAAAATCTGGAGACACGGAGAGTTTCCGCTGATAGAGGTTGGTGAGCTGGAGCTTAACAGAAATCCGGAGAATTATTTTGCGGAAGTTGAGCAGGCTGCATTTACGCCTGCCCATGTGGTGCCGGGAATCGGATTTTCACCGGACAAGTTTCTGCAGGGGCGTCTGTTTGTATATGGAGATGCCCACAGATACCGTTTGGGAGTCAATTACAATGAGATTCCGGTGAACCGTGCAAAATGCCAGGTGAATGATTATCACCGGGACGGCGCTATGCGTGTGGATGGGAATTATGGAAGAGCGCCTTCCTACTCTCCAAACAGCGCAGGTGTATGGTCCTCACAGCCGGAAGTCATGGAACCGCCCCTTGATTTGTCAGGGGCCATGTACGCCTATGATCCCGCAGATGATCCTACTGATGACTGTTTCAGAGCGGGCGGGGATCTGTGGCGTTTGTTAAAAGAAGATAAGAAGGAGCTTTTGATCAGAAATACGGCCAGAAATATTGAACCGGTGACAGACAATATCAAGTATCGCCATGCGATTCACTGCTACTGGGCAGATACGGAATACGGAGAACGGATCACAGAGGCTATGCATTTGGACCTGAACCGGGTAAAGGAATTGGCAGAGGGGGATCATGACAGTCCGATCCGGGCAACTTTAAAGTGAAGGTGATCATATATGTGAGGCATAGGTGGATATCCATCTGTGCCTCACGTGCTGTTGTGCACGGAGTAATCAGCACCTCTTCTGTAACAGTTCAGCCTGTCTGAACTGTTACCCCTTCTGTTTTTGTGCGCATAAAAAGATGATTTTATTCTTGCTTTTTTGTTTTAAATAGAGTATAGTGGAAATAAATATTTTGTCTTTCGTAAAAAGACAAATGACTTTTAAGGAAAGACAAAAATGAAACAAATCACATTTTGGTCAAAGTAAAACAGGAGGAAAGGTATGGAAAATGAAAGGTGCGGCAAAAATTTTAAGAAAGTGATGGCAGCGAACAGAGGAGAGATTGCCATCCGTATTTTCAGGGCGTGCTGTGATTTGGGGCGCAGTACGGTTGCAATTTATTCAAAAGAGGACGAATACAACGTATTTCGGACAAAGGCGGATGAATCTTACATGATAGGGGAAAATAAAAGCCCTTTAGGTGCTTATCTTGATATTGGGATGATCATTGATATCGCCAGGAAGCACAAGGTGGATGCGATCCATCCGGGCTATGGATTTCTCTCTGAAAACGCAGATTTTGCCAGAGCCTGTGAGGAGAGCGGGATCGCTTTTATCGGACCGCCGTCTCATGTGCTGGAGAAGATGGGCGATAAGCTCAGTGCAAAGGAAATTGCAAAACGCTGCGGCGTACCAACAGTTCCCGGTTCTACAATGCCCATCCGGGATGCGGATGAGGCCGTGGAGCTGGCAGCATCTTATGGCTTTCCGGTGATATTAAAGGCATCCGCAGGCGGCGGAGGAAGGGGGATGCGCCGGTGTGCGGATGAACAGGAAGTGAGAGATACGTTTCCCCTGGTACAGAGCGAAGCACTGAAAGCCTTTGGATGCGGTGATATTTTCATAGAAAAGTTTCTGGAAGAGCCAAAGCATATTGAGGTTCAGATACTGGCAGACCAGTATGGCAATATCGTACATCTTTTTGAGCGGGATTGTTCTCTGCAGCGGCGCTATCAGAAGGTGGTGGAGTTCACGCCTGCATTTGCCATTTCACAGGATATACGGGAAAAAATCTGTGGAGACGCGGTAAAAATAGCAAAAGAAGTAGGCTATGTGAATGCGGGAACAGTAGAGTTTCTGGTTGACCGGAAGGGCGGGTATTATTTTATTGAAATGAATCCCAGGATCCAGGTAGAACACACGGTCACGGAAATGGTCACAGACATTGATATTGTCCGTGCCCAGGTTCTCATTGCCGAGGGGAAGACTCTGGCAGCACCGGAAATCGGAATTGAACGGCAGGAGGATGTGAAGCGGCATGGATTTGCCATCCAGTGTCGTGTGACTACAGAGGATCCCCAGAATAATTTTGCGCCGGATACGGGAAAAGTTACAGCCTACCGGACCGGCGGGGGATTCGGGGTTCGTCTGGACGGCGGTAATACCTATGCCGGGGCAGAGATATCTCCTTACTATGACAGTCTCCTCGTAAAAGTGACCACCCATGACAACACCTTTGAGGGGGCCTGCAACAAATCTCTCAGGGCACTCAGCGAGACCAGGGTGCGGGGGGTGAAGACGAACATCGGGTTTATTGAAAATATTTTAATGCATCCCATGTTCCGCACTGGAAAATGTCACACAAAATTTATTGACGAGACCCCGGAACTGTTTTCCATCAAAAGCTCTCAGGACAGGGCTACAAAAATGCTGAAATACATAGGCAACATTGTGGTAAATGATCCCACTGCCGGAAAGTACCGCTATGAGCCGCCCCGTTTTCCAAAGGTGACAGGAACGAGAAGAGACGGATTGAAGCAGATATTGGATACACAGGGACCGGAGGCAGTAAAGCAGTGGGTGCTGGAACAGAAAAAGCTGCTCATTACAGATACCACCATGCGGGATGCCCACCAGTCGCTTCTGGCTACCAGAGTGAGAACACGTGATATGGTAAAAGGAGCGGAAGGGACAGCGGAGATACTGGCAGATGCATTTTCCCTGGAAATGTGGGGAGGTGCCACCTTTGACGTGGCCTACCGTTTTCTGAAGGAATCGCCCTGGGAGCGCCTTGACCTGCTCAGGGAAAAGATCCCAAACATTCCTTTCCAGATGCTGCTGCGCGGTGCCAACGCGGTTGGATATACCAATTATCCTGACAACCTGATACGGGAATTTGTGAAGGAGGCGGCCAGGAGCGGAATTGATGTGTTCCGTATCTTTGATTCCCTGAACTGGATACCGGGAATGGAAATTGCACTGGATGAGGTGCTGAACCAGAATAAGATCGCAGAGGCAACCCTTTGTTATACCGGGGACGTATCTGACCCGAAAGAGGATAAATATACACTGGGATATTACACGGAGATGGCGAAAGAACTGGAACACCGCGGTGCCCATATTCTATGCATCAAAGACATGTCAGGGCTTCTCAAACCTTATGCTGCGTATAAGCTGGTGAAAGCTCTGAAACAGGAAACAGGCCTTCCTATTCATCTTCACACCCATGATACCAGCGGTAACCAGATCGCAGCTCTGCTCATGGCAGCGGAGGCCGGGGCAGACATTGTGGACACTGCCGTTTCCAGTATGTCGTCCCTTACCAGCCAGCCTTCCATGAATTCTCTTGTGGCGGCACTTCAGGGACAGAAGAGAGACACCGGACTGTCGCTGGAACGTCTGCAGGAGCTGACAGATTACTGGAGTGATGTAAGGGAGAGATACCGCTCCTTTGAGGGAGGAATCAAATACCCTGCAACAGATATATACCGCTATGAAATACCGGGAGGCCAGTACACCAATCTGAAACCCCAGGTGGAGAGCCTTGGACTGGGCCATAGGTTTGAGGAAGTAAAAGAGATGTACCGGACGGTCAATGAGATGCTGGGAGGACTTGTAAAAGTGACCCCGTCTTCAAAAATGGTAGGTGATATGGCAATTTTCATGGTTCAGAATGACCTGACACCGGATAATATTGTGGAACGGGGAGAAAATCTCACATTCCCGGACTCCGCGGTCAGCTATTTTAAGGGAATGATGGGGCAGCCCCGCTGGGGATTTCCAAAAGAACTGCAGAGGGTAGTTCTGAGAGGGGAGGAGCCAGTCACATGCCGTCCCGGCGAACTGCTTCCGCCTATGGATTTTGAAGCGGCCAGGGAAAGACTAAAACAATTTGTGCCGGAGCCTGACTGGAGAATGGTCATAAGCTGGTGCTTTTATCCCAAGGTAGTGGAGGATTTCCTTAAGAGCCGCAGGGAATACGGTTACATCACCCGCCTGGGCAGCCACGTATATTTCCACGGGCTTGCCGAGGGAGAGACCAACCGGGTGGAGATAGAGGACGGAAAGACACTGGTCATAAAATATCTGGGCAAGAGCGAACTGAACCCGGACGGAACCAGAAATGTGTTTTTTGAACTGAACGGTATACGGAGGGAAATTTCCGTGCAGGATAAGAGTGCCAAGGTGACTGTGGAATCCATACCTATGGCTGATCCCAATGACCTGAGCCATGTGGGTGCCTCCATACCCGGTCTGGTGAGCAAGATACTTGTAAAGCCGGGAGAAAAAGTGAGGAGAAACCAGGTTCTCGCGGTGGTTGAGGCTATGAAGATGGAGACAAACGTCATCGCTCTCATGGATGGGGAGATGGATAAGATCCTTGTAAAAGAAGGAAAGGAAATTAAGGCGGGAGAACTGTTGATGACAGTTAAGACGGTAAAATAAATAAAGGTAAAAACTGTAAAGGGATAAGAACGGATCTGTGGGTCAGAAAAGTTCTTATCTCTTTTTTAAAATTAAACTAGACTAAAATAGTTGAGTATATATCTTCTCTGTGTTACAATATCAATGATTCCTATGTCCTTACAGGATGAGATTAAAATACAATGGACAGAATAGGGAAGAGGAGGCAGAAGAAAAACATGATCATCATAAAAAGAAATGGGCAGACAGAGCCTTATGACATACAGAAAATAAAGAACGCGGTCCTACTGGCATTTAAAAGTGTCGGACAGGTATATAAAGAGGAAGAAATTGAAAAGGTAGCAGAACTGGCAGAATATAAGATTAAAAAGGACTGTCCCCAGGAATCCTGTCAGCTTCAGGTAGAACAGATCCAGGACATTGTAGAGCGTTCCCTGACGGAGCTTAATCACTATGAGGTACTGAAAAGCTTCATATTATATAGGAACGAGAGGAGCAGGAGGCGGGAAGCCAGAAGAAAGATCATGGAGTATTTCCGGGAGGCAGAAGAACTGGACACAGTTCTCAAGGAGATACAGAGAGAATATACGGACCATGTCTACCACCTGGAACATCTCCATGCAAAATTTCTCACATTTTACAGAGATGGAATACAAGTGGAGGAACGTCTGGACCTGCTGAAAAAGGCGGCAGTAGAGCTTACTACTCAGGAGGCGCCTCTCTGGGAATTTGCTGCGGGCCGAATTCTGCACCTGCAGTTTACCCGCCGCTTAGAGCAGGAACTGAAAAAATTCCAGATACACGATTTTTATGAAAAGATCCATTGCCTTACAGAGATGGGGCTTTACGGCGGCTATATTCTGGAAAATTATTCAAAGGAGGAGATCCTCAGGTACGAGACCTATATGCAGGAGGACAGAAATCATCTGTTCAATTACTCTGGACTGGAACTTCTTTTAAACCGATATGTGATCAAAAGCCGCCAGAATGTTCCCCTGGAAAGTGTACAGGAGATGTTTCTGGGCATTGCCATGCATCTGGCTATGCCGGAAAAAAAGGACAGAGATATGTGGGTTCAGCGTTTCTATGACATACTCAGTACCTTAAAAGTGACTATGGCTACTCCTACGCTGTCAAATGCCAGAAAACCATATCATCAGTTATCCTCCTGTTTCATAGACACGGTACCGGACAGCCTGGACGGAATTTACCGCAGCATTGACAATTTCGCAAAGGTCAGCAAATTCGGCGGGGGAATGGGACTGTATTTTGGAAAGGTGCGAGCAGCAGGCAGTGACATCCGTGGTTTTGAGGGGGCGGCAGGCGGTGTGATACGCTGGATCAAACTGGCAAATGACACGGCAGTGGCGGTGGACCAGTTAGGTGTCAGACAGGGAGCAGTGGCAGTGTACCTGGACGCCTGGCACAGGGATCTCCCGGAGTTTTTGAATCTGCGCACAAATAACGGGGATGACCGGATGAAAGCACACGACGTATTTCCTGCAGTCTGCTATCCGGATCTGTTCTGGAGGACAGCAAAGGAGAACATTGAGGGGGACTGGTATCTCATGTGTCCCCATGAAATCCTTACAGTGAAAGGATATGCGCTGGAAGACTCTTTTGGCCCGGAATGGGAGAGAAAGTACATGGAATGCGTGGCTGACAGCAGGATCAAAAAAAGGGTGATCCCCATAAAGGAACTGATCCGATTGGTGATCCGAAGTGCTGCTGAGACAGGAACACCGTTTACTTTCAACAGAGATACGGTGAATAAGGCAAATCCAAACAGCCACAGGGGAATGATCTACTGCAGCAACCTCTGCACAGAGATCGCCCAGAATATGAGTCCCATTGAACAGGTGGAGCAGAGAACCGAGACCGTGGATGGGGAGACAGTGGTTGTGACGGTAACACGTCCCGGGGAATTTGTAGTGTGTAATCTGGCAAGTCTTTCCCTGGGAAGGATTGATGTGGATAACAGACAGGAGATAGAGGAGATTACAAGAAGTGCTGTGAGGGCACTTGACAATGTCATTGACTTGAATTTCTTCCCGGTTCCCTATGCGAAGATCAACAACATGAAATACCGCCCTGTGGGATTGGGGGTCAGCGGATATCACCATATGCTGGCTAAAAAAGGCGTTCTCTGGGAGTCTGAGGAACATTTGAAATTGGTAGACCGGATATTTGAAGATATCAATTATGCCGCTGTGAAGGCGAGCAGTGAAAATGCACAGGAAAAGGGATGCTATGCGTATTTCCGGGGGAGCGACTGGGAGAGCGGTGCATATTTTGAAAAACGGGCATATGTCTCAGATCGCTGGCGTCTGCTCAGAGATCAGGTGAAAACCGGGGGAATGCGCAATGGCTATCTTCTGGCGGTTGCGCCCACAAGTAGTACCAGTATGATCGCGGGAACCACGGCGGGCGTAGATCCAGTGATGAACCGGTACTTTTTGGAGGAGAAAAAGAATGGCCTTGTGCCCCGTGTGGCACCGGAACTGAATCCCGATACGTACTGGTATTACAAAAACGCGCATCATATCGGCCAGGAATGGTCGGTCCGTGCCTGCGGGATCCGGCAGCGCCATATTGACCAGGCCCAGAGTATGAACCTGTATATAACCAATGACTATACCTTCCGGCAGGTTCTGAATCTTTATCTGCTGGCCTGGGAAGAAGGGGTTAAGACGATATATTATATCCGTTCCAGAAGTCTGGAAGTAGAGGAATGTGAGGTGTGCGCAAGCTGATGGAAATGAAGAAAAAACCACTGTTTAATCCCCAGGGAGACAGGGAAGTACAGAACCGCAGAATGGTAGGCGGCAATACAACAAATTTAAATGACTTCAATAATATGAAATATACCTGGGTCAGTGACTGGTACCGCCAGGCTATGAACAATTTTTGGATTCCGGAAGAGATCAATTTGAATGTGGATGTGAGAGACTATACCGGTCTGCCAAAGAAAGAGAGACGGGCATATGATAAGATCCTTTCTTTCCTTGTCTTTCTTGACAGTATCCAGACTGCCAATCTGCCGGCAGTCAGTGAGTATATTACAGCAAACGAGATCAATCTGTGCCTCTCCATCCAGGCTTTTCAGGAGGCAGTGCACAGCCAGAGCTACAGCTATATGCTGGATACCATCTGTGAGCCGCAGAAACGCACAGAGGTTCTGTACCAGTGGAGGGATGACGAGCATCTGCTGAAAAGAAATACCTTTATCGGAAGTCTCTATAATGATTTCCAGCAAAAAAAAGATATGTTCACCTTTATGAAGACCATCGTTGCGAATTATATTTTGGAGGGTATTTATTTTTACAGCGGATTTATGTTTTTCTATAATCTTGGCAGGAACCATAAGATGCCGGGCACAGCACAGGTCATCCGGTATATCAACCGGGATGAAAATACACATCTGTGGCTGTTCAGGAATATTCTCATGGAACTGAAAAAGGAAGAACCCCAAATGTTTATCGCAGACAAAGTAAATGTCTACCGGGAGATGATTAAGGAGGGCTGCGAACAGGAAATGACCTGGGCGGCTTATGTGATCGGTGAGGATATTGCCGGGCTTAACGGGGAAATGGTCAGGGATTATATTAAATATCTGGGTAATCTGCGCTGCGCCGGTCTGGGATTTGAAAACATTTACGAGGGCTGTGAGACTGAGCCGGAGAGCATGCGCTGGGTGGGTCAGTACAGCAATGCAAACCTGATCAAAACGGACTTTTTTGAAGCCAGAAGCACGGCTTACGCAAAGAGCAGTGCACTGGTGGATGATTTATAAAAGCATATCTGCCGCTGCCGGGATAGTTTTGGCAGCGGTTTTTTTGCTATGTCAGAAGCCGGTTTGCCCGCTGCTGCAGTATTGTTTTCAGTCGGAATATTATGTATAATCATAACTATCAGCAGGTTTGCGCTTTTACGGCGCTGACTGTAAGAAAGTCCCTTTTGGGGAAACTTTCAGCAGTCAGGCAGAATCCATGGTTAATACGGGGAGACTGCCGGAAAGGACAGATAATGAAAAAATATAGGATCGGAATGGATCTGGGAGGAACGAATATCAAGACATCTCTGTTTGCAAAGGATTTTTTGGCTGTGGCTGAACAGAGGACACCGACCATGGTCCAACTGGGCTCTGATGGGGTTCTGGAACGGATGGAGAATAATATCAGGGAGCTTTTGTCAAAGGCAGGGGCAGTGACAGAGGAAGTGGAGTGCATGGGAATGGGAGTGCCGGGACTTTTGGATATAGAAAACGGCATCTCCCTGTTTTCGCCTAATTTTCCCAAGTGGGAAAATGTTCCCATTGCCGGATGGTTTAAAGAGCGGCTGGGCATTCCGGTATTTATTGACAATGATGTCCGGGTAAATTTGTACGGAGAGTGTTATTTCGGCGCGGGTAAGGGAAAAAAGAATGTTGTGCTTCTGACTCTGGGAACAGGTTTAGGTGCAGGAGTTATGATAGACGGACACATCCTGTACGGTGCAACCGGCAGTATGGGTGAAATCGGCCATATGAATATGTATCGGGAGGGAAGGCCCTGCCGCTGTAAAAGCTCCGGCTGTCTGGGGCGTTATGTGTCTGCTCTGGGACTTTTAAGGACGGTAAAAGAAAAGATAGAGGCAAAAGAGGAGACAATACTTACAGACTGGGTCGGGAATCCGGATGAGATCACAGCCGAAATGGTATCCAGAGCTTTTGATGCGGGGGATCTGCTTGCAAGAGAGGCTATGGAGGAGACAGGGGAAATCCTGGGATTTGGACTTGTAAATGTGATAAATTTATATAATCCTGAATGTGTGATCATTGGAGGCGGTATGTCTGCGGCAGGGGAACGCCTTTTGTCGAAGGCGAGAAAGATCGTGGATACCCATGCGCTGGAGATTTCCAGAAAGGCCTGTACCATTGTTACGGCCCAGCTTGGCGATGCGTCGGGAATGCTGGGGGCAGCGAAGGCCGCCTCTATTAAAATGGCAGAGCAAATAAGAGATATAAGATAAATATCCGGTTCATGAAGAGAAAATTTTTCTGCATGAACCGGATATTTATATGCTGCATGGTTAGTTTACCAGCTTTTTCAGTTTCCATTTTCCGCTCTGTACACGGATAAAGGAGAATAGGGCACCGATTCCCCATCCGATGGGAATGGACCACCAAATCGCGCTGGAACCGATGAAATGAGCCAGAAGGTATGCGATGGCAACTCTGGAGAATAGGTTGGACATGGAGCTTAACATAAAAGCGCCCATATCCCCGGCACCTCTCAGAAGGCCGTTGCCCACAAACATAAGCCCCATTAATACATAGAACACAGAGACGGTCTTCATATATTTCAGCCCGTATCCCATAGCGCTTCCCTCAGAACCGCTGTTCAGGAACAGACTGAGGAGCTGTGGACCGAAAAGATAAATGATACCGGTGATGATTAAGGAAAAAATAAGTACCATGAGCAGACAGGCTTTATAGCCTTGGACTACACGTTTCTCTTTTCCGGCTCCGATATTCTGTGCCGTGTAGCTTGACATGGCATTTGAAAAGTTCATGTTGGGCATCATGGCCAGCGTATCAATTTTTGTGGCTGCCGTATAGCCGGCAACGAAAACCTTGCCGTAAGAGTTGACCAGTCCCTGCATGAACATCATACTCAGAGAGACTATGGACTGCTGCAGCATGGAGGGAACACCCACACGGGCGATCCTGCGGGCTGCGTTGGCTTCAAAAAAGGCGAATTTTTTATCAGCGGCAGCAGGCTCATTTTCCATAGCCTTCATTCTCCTGATCAGGACAAAGAAGGAGGCCACTGCGCACAGACCCTGCGCGATCAGCGTTGCCCAGGCAACACCTGCCACGCCCATATGGAAACGGATAACAAAGAGCAGGTCAAGCCCGATGTTTGTCAGAGCTGATACCATTAGAAATTTAAGAGGTGTATTACTGTCTCCCAGGGCATTGTAGATACCGTTTAAAGTGTTGTAAAGAAACAGGAAGACCGCTCCTCCAAAATAGATCCTCAGATAGATGAGGGAATCCGCCATGATATCGGGGTCTGTTCCAAGAATCTTCAGAAGCGGGCCGGCTGCCAGTTCACCGGCTGCCATGATAGCCAGTCCGATCACCCCTAATGCTATCAGTGCAGTGGAGATAGTGGTCTTCATCTCTCGGATCTGCCCGGCTCCAAAGAGCTGGGAAATGACAACGGTACATCCCATGGAAAGACCGGCAGCGATGGCTACGGCCAGAAAAACAACGGGAAAAGAGGAACCTACAGCGGCGAGGGCATCCTCACCCACAAATTTTCCCACCACCATGGAATCTACCATATTATAGAGCTGCTGAAAAAAGTTTCCTATGACCATGGGCAGGGCAAAGAAAAAAAGCAGCTTGAGAGGCTTTCCCTCTGTCAGACTTTTTACCATTTAACTTCCTCCTACTATTATATAAAGTCATAGTCTTTCTTTACCTTTTCTACAGGTTTGACTATGCTATTTTAAGATACTGTGGATTGGTTATCACCTCCTACCACTTGATGGTTTAAAAAAGGCTCCAACCACAGTCTCTTTGTTTATTTGTTAATCAGTTAGTTACCGCATGACGGTTTATCAAGAAGTAGGTTACGATTGCAAGGAGCCCTGTGGATCTTAAGACAGTATCAATACTTTATATCAGGAGGTCCTATATGATTTACGTAGGAATTGATGTCGCAAAAGATAAGCATGATTGCTTTATCACAAACTCTGATGGCGAAGTCCTTTTCAAGGCTTTTACCATCAAAAACAATCTCGATGGGTTCGACGAGCTTTATCAGAAAATAGAATCCGTTATGGAAGATGCTTCTAAAGTAAAAGTAGGCCTAGAAGCCACTGGACACTATAGTTACAATCTTCTCGGATATCTGCTTGATAAAGGTCTGGCCACCTTTGTTATCAACCCGTTACATACTAATCTGTACAGAAAAAGTCTAAGCCTTAGACAGACGAAAACGGATAAAGTTGATGCCCATACAATTGCTTCTATGCTAATGTCTGACGTGAACTTAAAGTCCTACTCAGACACATCGTATCACAACGAAGAGCTTAAGTCACTTACTCGCTATCGTTTTGATAAAGTTAAAGAACGCGCGAAGCTTAAAACATCTATATCCCGTCTTGTATGTATCCTTTTCCCTGAGTTAGAAAAGCTTGTTCCAACACTTCATCAGAATTCTGTTTATGAGTTACTCTACGAATTTCCTGGTGCAAAACAGGTAGCTAATGCACATCTCACAAGACTTTCAAATCTTCTTGAAACCGCATCTAAAGGCCACTACACAAAAGAAACCTCTATCGCTTTTAGAGAGGCTGCAAGAACCTCTATCGGTTCAAATATGCCAGCTAAATCGCTTGAATTAAAGCACACCATTAAGCTCATTAGAGAGCTAGATTCTGAAATCGAAGAGATTGAAAACGAGATTAAAGTCATCATGGATGAAATCAATTCTCCAATCCTTAGCATTCCTGGAATCAGCTATCGAATGGGTGCCATGATTATTGCTGAAATAGGTGACTTTAGCCAATTCGACTCTCCAGATAAGATCCTTGCTTATGCAGGAATGTCGCCTTCTACCTATCAATCCGGCCAGTTAGATAACTGTTATGCCAGAATGGAAAAACGTGGTTCTAGATACCTTAGATATGCTCTGTTTAATGCAACCGCATATGTTTGTCTATGGGATCCAACCTACAAGGCTTATCTTGCCAAGAAACGAGCTGAAGGCAAGCATTACTATGTTGCAATGTCTCACGCGACCAAGAAACTAGTTCGGCTAATTTATCATCTCGAACGCACTGGACAGCAATACCAAAAAGCAATCTAATTCTTCCAACATCATATCTTCTTGTCAGAGCATCATACTCGATGCTCTATTTGTCATGCAATTTTCAAGGTACTGATTGCGATGAATAAGTCATCGCCACTATACTCAAAACATCTCTGTTTTTGAAACTATTTATTGACTTTCTTTAATAGTTAGTCTTTTTTTCTGTATGCAACCGCATTGGCTGCAATTCGTTTGATGTGGTCCTGATGTATAAGCTGTTCCTCCCGGGAAAAGCCGGTGTAGCAGATTTCGTCCCAGGATTTGTAGATATCCCGGATATGTTCATAGATCTCCTCCCCTTTTTCTGTCAGGGATACAAATTTCTGACGGCGGTCCTTTTCATTGATCCTGCGGCATACGAGGCCTTTTTCCTCCAGGGATGCCAGATTTTTGGCAATTCGGCCTTTGTCTAGATTCAGATATTCTGCCAGATCGTCCTGACTGCAGCTTTTATCCTTGAGAATACGGATCAGTCTGCCTTCCAGGGGGATTACCCCGTACTTTTCCATTTCGCCTCTTACATATGACAATTCGCAGCGCCGTATGATGCTGACAAAATGATTGTTCATAAATGAGCCTCCTTAAATTAGTTGTAATATACAACTGTTGTAGTGGACAACTATTTATTATATGCAGGGAAGAAGAAAATGTCAACAGGAAATTAGGTGTTATGTTATACTGGTGTTACCATCCGTTGCTAAAAGGACGGGGCAGCAGCTTAACAGAGAGCATATGTGAGTAGAAAAGAGGTATATAAGTATATATGGAAAAAACAGTGGAGATTATGGAGAAAAATAGAATCGCGGATTTGTTTGCAGGCTGGGAGGAAACCTTGATCTGGTCCTGTCTTCAGGACTGTATGGGAAGGGCCTTTGCGGATTCTGTGGAAAATCCCCGGTCAGCACAGATTCTGGTGGGAGATTTCTGCTTTTTTGCAGGCAGGCCTTCAGAATCTCTTGTGCGGAATAAACCGGATGACAGGGAATCGAATTTTGTCATTATGGTACCGTCTTCAGAAGAATGGGCACATGTGATAGAGGAAGTCTATCAGGGGTGTTCCAAGAAGATCAAGCGCTATGCCATAAAGAAGGAACCTGATGTGTTTGATAAGGATAAGCTTGAAAATATAGTAAAAAATTGTCCAAAGGGGTTTTCCCTGCGCAGGATCGATGAAGAGGTTTACAGGCAGGCGATGGAGAATCCATGGTCTGCAGACTTATGTTCACAGTTTAAGGATTACGAAGACTACCGGGAGCGTGGTCTGGGCACTGCTGCTTTTGATGGGCATATTTTGGCGGCAGGCGCATCTTCTTATACTGTGTACAGAGGAGGAATTGAAATAGAGGTAGATACCCGCCGGGATTACAGAAGAAAGGGATTGGCTCTGTGCTGTGCTGCACAGCTCATACTGGACTGTCTGGAGCGGGGTCTGTATCCCAGTTGGGATGCCCACAATCCCGCTTCTGTGGCCTTGTCAGAGAAACTGGGATATCATTTTGAGAAGGAATATACAGCCTATGAGGTGTATGGATTTACAGGGAAGGACGAAGGGCAGTTATAGTAAAAACTGCATAAGGATTGAAAGGAGGGTAACGGAAATTGGCGGGTGGGAAAACAGAAAGTACGGAGAATACATATAATTTCAGCAGATAGATACAAAAGCAAGAGATATAAAATCCATAATTTTTTGCAGGGTTTACAAAAAGTGTGAATATGCAAAATGTCAATAGAAATATGCAGTGCAGTGTGGTAAGCTATACAGCATAACAGACAGAGGGGGCATGCCTCCGGCCACTACTGATTCAGGAATAAAACTGGCAGCTAAGGACAGCGATCGGCCGGGCATGGATATCCTGATATATGGAATAAATAACCGAAAAGGAGAGTAGTATATGGGGATTACATCAGAAGAAATGAATATGCTGGAAGTGCTGTTTGATAATAAGCTGCAGCCATTTTACCTGCAGATGAACGAAAAGTTTGAACAGGTAAATAAACACCTGGAGGAAAATGCGAAGAAAACGGAGGCGCGGTTTGAACAGATAGACAAGAAGTTTGAACAAATAGACAGAAGATTTGAACAGATAGAAGAATCTATAAAGCAAATAAAAATACAGCTAAATAAGCTTGAAACAAGGTTGGATTGTCTTGAAAAGGAAATTGCGGCTGTGAGAAGTGAACTGGAGCAGACGAAGTTTATTATAGAAAATGAAGTCCAGCGGAATATTAAAATAATAGCAGAAAATCATGTGAATTTAAGCCGCAAATTTACCGATGCCCTGCGGGTTTCTGAAACCGATGAACTATATCATCTGAAAGTGAACCAACTGGAATCAAGACTTGTGATACTGGAGACTAGATATGAACAATTGGCACAAGAACAGAAAAAAATTGTTTAAAGGTCAAATGGAAAAGTCATACCCTCTTTCATGGTCAAATAATTATTTATTATAGGCGAATCAAAATCCAGCAGCGGGATCATGCGTAGTCTGCCGGCATTGATTTCCTTTTTTACGAGGCTGAGAGGGAGGAAGCTATATCCCAGACCGGCCAGGACAAAGTCGAGAAGTTTTGTGCTGTTGTCGATCTCAAAGGGAAACTGGTAATTGTCAGGAAAGAGCTGTCTGATAAAGAGACCTACCTCCTGCAGGGCAAAATTGCAGAAAAGGTAATTCAGTTTTGGAAGCTCTTTTCTGGTGATTCCTGTCTGGTATTTGGTATCGCTGAAACGGCAGACAAGAACCAGCTCATCTTTTTTAAAGCACTGACAGTGAAACCCCTGTTTTTTCAGAGGAATATAGGTAAAAGCAAAATCCAGCAGATCATCCTGCAGCGCATGGAGCAGTTCCATAGAGTGTGAGATGGTGATTTTGGTATTTACATTTCGATTTTCCTGCATATAGCCGAGAAGAGGTGTTCTCAGGTGGCATTCATAAATGGTATTGGTTGTGCCCAGGTGCAGATTTTCTCTTGAACAGTCCTGTGCGTTCAGCGTCGTGATGGCTGACTTTTCCAAGGCAAGGATACGGTTGGCGTAATCTATGAATCTAATGCCGGCTTCTGTAAGCTTCAGGCTTCTTGGACTGCGGATAAAGAGAGGCTGGCCAAGCTCTTTTTCTAATTCGGCAATTCTGTTTGTGACAGTGGACTGGGCTACAAAAAGTGCTTCGGAAGCTTTGGTAAAATTAAGGATTTTGCTGAGTGTTAAAAATGTTTCAAGAGAGGTTGTGTTCATAATAACTCCTATCATAAAAACGAATCATATCAATGCAATTAATTTATTTTACAAATTATAAAGAATAGGATATAATTTGTCAAGAATCGAGCATGAAAAAGTGGAAAAAGGAGGTTACTGTTTTATAGAACTGTGTTTTTTGTAGGACTGAGAATGGTAGCAAAAGGAGAGTTGTTTATGGAGCACAATTTGAGAGAAGCGGGCTTCTTTGGGAATATGGAGCCTGAACAGATAACAGAAAAGTATGGAAGTCCGGTTTATGTATATAATGAAGAAACTCTGCGTTCCCGATGCAGGGAACTGAAAAGTATGGCAGAATATCCTCATTTTGTCATTGACTATTCTATTAAGGCCAATTTTAATCCGGCCCTTTTGCAGATCGTGAAGGAGGAAGGCCTTGAAGTGGATGTGATGTCCCCGGGAGAGATTTATCTGGCTAAGATGGCAGGGTATGAGGCAGACGAAATTTTTTATATCTGTAATAATGTCTCTGAGGAGGAGATGCGCTATGCCATAGAAGCGGGAGTGACCACCAGTGTAGACTCTTTGTCTCAATTGGAGCAGTACGGCAGGTTGAACCCAGGTGGGAAAGTGGCCATTCGTCTGAATCCGGGACATGGCGCAGGCCATCACCAAAAAGTTGTCACAGCGGGCAAAAAGACAAAATTCGGGATTGATGTGGAAATGATCAGTGAAGTGAAAGCGATTCTTGCTCGCTATAATCTCACACTAGTTGGTTTGAATCAACACATAGGGTCTCTGTTTTTGGATAAAGAGCAGTATTTAAAGAGTGTGGATACGCTTTTAAACTGCGCAAAGGAATTTCCTGATCTGGAGTTTGTGGATTTTGGAGGTGGTTTTGGTATTTCTTATTACAAAGATGACAAGGTCCAGAGGCTGGATTTAAAGGATTTGGGTAAATCCCTGGATGAAATCATGTATCGGTTTGCAGAAGAATATGGAAGAGAGATCATATTCAGAGTAGAGCCGGGACGCTATGTCACAGCGGAATCCTCTGTGCTTTTGGGAACTGTGAACACAGTGAAGACCAACCATGGGAAAAAATATGTGGGTACTGATATTGGGTTTAATGTACTCATGCGCCCTGTGTTATATGATTCTTACCATGAGATTGAGCTATATGGGAAACATGCAGAGACATCCGGTGTAAAGGAGACAGTTACAGTTGTAGGTAATATTTGCGAGAGCGGTGATATTCTGGCAGAGGACAGAGAGCTTCCGGCAGTGAAAGAAAAAGATATCATTGGCGTACGGGATGCAGGGGCCTATGGTCATGTCATGAGCTCCAACTATAATGGGAGACTCAGGCCGGCAGAGGTGCTGGTGAAAAATAGTGGAGAGATCTGTCTCATCAGAAAAAGGGATACCTTGGAAGATTTAGTGAGAAATTATGTTTTGCTGCCATAACAGGCTTATATTTTAACAGGTAACTATGCAGTACCCCACAGTTACAAAGGAGCATTCCTCTCTGACGGGCAGAGTGAAATGCTCCTTTTTCATTACTATTCAGCCTTTCGGCTTCATAGCAACAAAAGCATGTACACAGACTGCAAAAATCGCAGTCTGACGCGTGGCTGCCTGGGGATTGCCTTGCAAATGCAAGGCAACACCTCGCGGGACAGTGGAAGGCTGAACTGTTACCTTTTTCTTCCCGCTTTTTAATTGTCTTCCTCTGTCATGGTATATACCTGACGTTTTCTTGCCATTTCATCGCTTGCCAGATATTCATCATAAGTGGTGATCTTGTCGATCAGCACACCGTTAGGAAGGATTTCCATAATACGGTTGGCTGTGGTCTGTACAATCTGGTGGTCATGAGACGCAAACAGAATAACACCGGGGAATTTTATCATACCGTTGTTAAGCGCTGTGATGGATTCCATATCCAGATGGTTGGTAGGCTCATCAAAAATCAGCACATTGGCACCGGAAATCATCATTTTTGATAAGAGACATCTCACTTTTTCACCTCCGGAGAGAATGCGCACTTTTTTTACGCCGTCCTCACCCGGAAACAGCATACGTCCCAGGAAGCCACGCACATAAGTTGCGTCCTTGATCTCGGAATACTGTGTCAGCCAGTCCGCGATCGTCAGGTCATTGTCGAATTCAGCGGTATTGTCTTTTGGGAAATAGGACTGAGATGTGGTAACTCCCCATTTATAGGTACCCTCATCCGGTTCCAGTTCACCTGCAAGGATTCTGAAAAGCACGGTTTTCGCCTGCTCATTGCCGCCTACAAAGGCAACCTTGTCATCATGTCCAAGGGTAAAAGAAATGTTGTCCAATACTTTTACGCCGTCAATTGTCTTGGACAGACCCTCTACCATCAACACTTCGTTTCCAATGTCCCGGTTAGGACGGAAATCAATATAGGGGTATTTACGGCTGGAAGGACGCATTTCATCCAACTGGATCTTTTCCAGAGCACGTTTTCTGGAAGTGGCCTGTTTGGATTTGGAGGCGTTGGCAGAGAATCTTGAAATAAACTCCTGCAATTCTTTGATCTTCTCCTCTTTTTTCCGGTTGGCCTCTTTCATCTGTTTGATGAGAAGCTGGCTGGACTCGTACCAGAAGTCGTAGTTTCCGGCATAGAGCTGGATCTTGCCGTAGTCAATATCTGCGGTATGTGTACAGACCTTATTTAAGAAATAACGGTCATGGGACACAACAATAACGGTATTTTCAAAGTTGATCAGGAATTCCTCCAGCCATTCAATAGCATCCAGATCCAGGTGGTTGGTAGGCTCATCCAGAAGAAGAATATCAGGATTGCCAAACAGAGCCTGTGCAAGAAGAATTTTCACTTTCTGGCTTCCTGTCAGGTCACCCATGATGGAATAGTGCAGTTCTGTCTCGATGCCCAGACCGTTTAAGAGCTGCGCCGCATCGGATTCTGCTTCCCAGCCGTTCATCTCGGCAAACTCACCCTCCAGCTCACTGGCACGGATTCCGTCTTCGTCAGTAAAATCCTCTTTGGCGTAAATGGCTTCTTTTTCTTTCATAATATCATATAGACGTTTATTGCCCATGATAACGGTGTCAAACACCGAATAAGCATCATATTTGAAATGGTCCTGCTGAAGGAAGGAGAGACGCTGTCCGGGTGTGATAGTGATATCACCGCTGGTGGTCTCCAGCTGACCGGAAAGTATCTTTAAAAATGTAGATTTACCGGCGCCGTTAGCACCGATCAGACCATAACAGTTTCCTTCTGTAAACTTAATGTTGACATCTTCAAACAGTGCTTTTTTACCGATTCGTAAAGTAACATTATTTGCTGCGATCATGTTAATCCCTCACTTTATAAAAAACTTACAATTTTCTTTGCGTAATCTCTTCCTATTTTACAGTAAAATGTGGAATTTGCAAGCATTTCTTTTAAAATACTTGATAAATTAAGTATACAAAGGTATAATGGACAGCATTAAGGAAAAAAGAAGTGAGTGATCCCGGCATCTGCCGAGAGGATCCCACATAACATAGAGTACAGGAAAGGAGCACAGGAAAAATGCTGATTACAAGAGAATGCGACTATGCGGTGCGGATTGTCCGGGCCCTTGCCCAGGGAGAAAAACTCTGCGTGAACCAGATATGTGAGAAGGAGGAACTGACTCCTGCGTTTGTATATAAAATACTTAAAAAACTGGAAAAGAGTGAGCTGGTAAAAAGCTTCAGGGGAAGCAATGGAGGGTATGCTCTGAAAAAGGATATCGGCCAGATTACACTGCTGGATATCTACCTTGCAGTCGAGCCAGAATTTTACATGATCGAGTGTATGAATCCCGAAAAACCCTGTGTACGGAACCAGGATGAAGAGGGCTGCAAGGTCCATAAAGAGCTGTGTAGAATACAGAAAAACCTGCTGAAAGAGCTTGGCGCAAAGACAATCCGTGAAATAATGGAAGAAGAGTAGTGAGGGTTTGTTTTTTTGGAAAAACATTCGACTTATTTTCGTTAAAAAATGGACATGCTTCGCGAATCGTGATATAATTTTGTTAGACTTCGGGGAGCGAAGTGGAACATTGTTTATAACAATTTTCAAGGAGGAAAATAACAAATGGCTAGAAAGATGAAAACCATGGATGGTAATCATGCAGCAGCTCATGCGTCTTACGCATTTTCCGATGTTGCAGCGATTTACCCGATTACCCCGTCATCTGTAATGGCAGAGGCTACAGACGAATGGGCAACACAGGGAAGAAAGAACATTTTCGGACAAGAAGTACAGGTTACTGAGATGCAGTCTGAGGCAGGTGCAGCTGGTGCTGTGCATGGATCCCTGGCAGCAGGTGCCCTGACTACTACATATACCGCATCACAGGGTCTTCTGTTAATGATCCCTAATCTTTATAAAATCGCTGGTGAGCAGTTACCGGGTGTATTCAACGTATCTGCCCGTGCACTGGCAAGCCACGCACTGTCAATCTTCGGTGACCATTCCGACGTATACGCATGTCGTCAGACAGGATGCGCTATGCTCTGTGAATCTTCCGTACAGGAAGTTATGGACCTGACACCGGTTGCTCATATGGCATCTATCAAAGGCAAAGTTCCGTTTATCAACTTCTTTGACGGTTTCCGTACTTCTCATGAGATCCAGAAGATCGAGACATGGGATTACGAAGATTTAAAAGAGATGGTAGACATGGACGCTGTGGATGAATTCCGCGCTCGCGCACTGAATCCAAACCATCCGTGCCAGAGAGGTTCAGCTCAGAACCCTGACATCTTCTTCCAGGCAAGAGAAGCATGTAATCCGTACTACGATGCTTTACCGGCAATCGTTCAGGAATACATGGACAAAGTAAACGCTAAGATCGGTACAGATTACAAACTGTTCAACTATTACGGTGCAGCAGACGCTGAGCATGTGATCGTTTCTATGGGATCTGTAAATGATACAATTGAAGAGACTATCGATTATCTGATGGCAGCAGGCAAGAAGGTAGGCGTTGTAAAAGTTCGTCTGTACAGACCATTCTGCGCTGACGCACTGATCGAAGCGATTCCTGAGACTGTAAAACAGATCACTGTTTTAGACAGAACAAAAGAACCTGGTTCTCTGGGTGAGCCGTTATACTTAGATGTTGTGGCTGCATTAAAGGGAAGCAAGTTCGATGCAGTTCCGATCCTGACAGGACGTTACGGCTTAGGTTCCAAAGATACAACACCGGCTCAGATCGTTGCTGTATATGAGAACACAGAGAAGAAAAAATTCACAGTTGGTATCGTGGATGACGTTACAAATCTGTCTCTGGAAGTTGGTACTCCTATCGTTACAACACCGGAAGGAACCATCAACTGTAAATTCTGGGGTCTGGGCGCTGATGGTACTGTAGGTGCCAACAAGAACTCCATTAAGATCATCGGTGACAACACAGACATGTACGCACAGGCTTACTTTGACTATGATTCAAAGAAATCCGGCGGTGTTACAATGTCTCACCTGCGTTTTGGTAAAAAACCGATCAAATCCACATACCTGATCAAGAAAGCAAACTTCGTTGCATGCCATAATCCTTCCTATGTGAGAAAATACAACATGGTTCAGGAACTGGTAGACGGAGGTACATTCCTGCTGAACTGTCCTTGGGATATGGAAGGTCTGGAAAAACATTTACCGGGACAGGTAAAAGCATTCATCGCAGATCACAACATCAAATTCTATGTGATCGACGGCGTTAAGATCGGTATTGAGACAGGCATGGGCCCGACTCGTATCAACACGATCCTGCAGTCCGCATTCTTTAAACTGGCTGATATCATTCCGGAAGCTCAGGCTATCGATTTAATGAAAGCAGCAGCAAAAGCAACATACGGACGTAAAGGTGATGATGTAGTTGCTAAGAACTGGGCAGCTATCGATGAAGGTGCAAAACAGATCGTAGAAATACAGGTTCCGGAAAGCTGGAAAACAGCAGCAGACGAAGGTCTTGACCTGACTCATGCTGAGAACGGAAGAAAAGAAGTTGTAGACTTCGTAAATAACGTTCAGGCTAAAGTTACAGCTCAGGAAGGTAACTCCCTGCCGGTATCTGCATTTACAGAATATGTTGATGGTACAACTCCATCCGGAACATCTGCTTACGAGAAACGTGGTATTGCAGTAAATATCCCGGTATGGCAGCCGGAAAACTGTATCCAGTGTAACCGCTGTGCATACGTTTGTCCGCATGCGTCCATCCGTCCGGTTGCTATGACAGAGGCTGAGGCAGCAAATGCTCCGGCAGCTCTTGACATGACCGGCATGAAAGAATATAAATTTGCTATCACAGTATCCGCTCTTGACTGTACCGGATGTGGTTCCTGTGCAAATGTCTGCCCAGGCAAGAAAGGTGCAAAAGCCCTTGTTATGGAGAACATGGAAGCAAATGTAGAATCTCAGAAATTCTTTGATTACGCAGTATCTCTTCCGATCAAAGAAGATGTTGTTGCAAAATTCAAAGAGACAACTGTTAAAGGCTCTCAGTTCAAACAGCCTCTGCTTGAGTTCTCAGGAGCTTGTGCAGGTTGTGGTGAGACACCATATGCGAAGCTGATCACTCAGTTGTTCGGCGACAGAATGTACATTGCAAACGCAACAGGATGTTCCTCTATCTGGGGTAACTCCTCACCGTCTACACCGTACACTGTAAACGCAAAAGGACAGGGTCCTGCATGGGATAACTCTCTGTTCGAGGATAACGCAGAGTTCGGTTACGGTATGTTACTGGCTCAGAACGCGATCCGCGGCGGCTTAAAAGAGAAAGTGGAATCCGTAATGGCAAGCGCTGAAGCTTCTGAAGAAGTAAAAGCAGCATGCAAAGAATGGTTAGATACCTACAATTGCGGTGCTACCAACGGTGCAGCAACTGACAAACTGGTTGCAGCTCTGGAAGGAATCGAATGCGATACCTGCAAAGATATTGTTAAGAAAAAAGACTTCCTGGCTAAAAAATCCCAGTGGGTATTTGGTGGTGACGGATGGGCTTACGATATCGGATTCGGTGGTGTTGACCATGTATTAGCAAGTGGAAAAGATATCAACATTATGGTATTCGATACAGAGGTTTACTCCAACACAGGCGGACAGTCTTCAAAGGCTACTCCGACAGGTGCTATTGCGCAGTTCGCTGCAGGCGGTAAAGAAGTTAAGAAGAAAGACCTTGCTTCCATCGCTATGAGCTATGGTTATGTATATGTTGCACAGATTTCCATGGGTGCAGACTTTAACCAGACTGTAAAAGCAATTGCTGAGGCTGAGGCATATCCGGGACCGTCCCTGATCATCGCTTACGCTCCGTGTATCAATCACGGTATCAAGAAAGGTATGAGCAAAGCTCAGACAGAGGAAGAACTGGCTGTTAAATCCGGATATTGGCATAACTTCCGCTTCAATCCGGAAGCAGAAAGCAAATTTACTCTGGATTCCAAAGAGCCAACAGAAGATTATCAGGCATTCCTGGATGGAGAAGTTCGTTACAATTCTCTGAAACGTTCTAATCCTGAAAAAGCTGCTAAGCTTTTCGCTCTGAATGAGAAACAGGCTAAGGAAAGATATGAATATCTGAAGAAACTGGTTACTCTGTACGGAGATGCAGAAAACTAATTTAGTAACAGTTCAGCTTTCCACATTTACAGTTTCCCAGGTAAATAAACGGCAGGCATCACGATCGTGATGCCTGCTTTTTGTATACTTGCTATTCCTTTCTATTCATATTATACTGAGACGTATAGTAACTTTTCGGCAGATCTGCGCATTTACTGCGCTGACTGTAAGAAAAGCTTCTGAAACTGGGCAAAACCCATTGGTAAAGGCAATGTATATGGATTTTTCTTCGTAGCTGTGAGAGTCCTGATCAGTTACGGCGTATAAACAATAAGGAGGTTATAAAAATGAGTGATAATTTAATATGGGAAGACAGGAAGCATTTTATGTGGTTTCCTTGGTCATTTACGAAATATTATATAGAGAATGAGAGACTGATGATAGAAGCCGGACTTCTGAAAACAACCCTGGATGAGACTCTTTTATATAGGATCGTGGATGTGACTATGGTTCAGACTCTGGCCGGTAAAATCTTCGGCACCGGGGATTTGATCGTAAAGACAAAGGTGGACAGCAATCCGGAGATCACATTGAAAAATATTTCTGAGCCAAAGAAGGTCCGCGCTATGCTCTCAGAGATGGTGGAGGACTGCAGGCAGAGGAAAAACGTAGTGGGCAGAGAATTTTACGGGGAACATTCGCATACAGATGAGAATGAAGAAGATGAATATTAACTGCGGTGGTGAGGGCACAGGAGAGTTACATTAATTCTGAAATAAGGGGAAGACTATGAAAAAAATGAAGATCTGGGCTCACAGAGGTGCATCGGGGTATGCGCCGGAAAATACAATGGAGGCTTTTTCCGAAGCTGTGCGGCGTAAGGCAGATGGTATTGAACTGGATGTACAACTGACGAAAGACGGTGAAATCGTGGTGATCCATGACGAGAAGCTGAACCGGGTCAGCGATGGTTCGGGATGGGTGAAGGACCATACGCTGAAAGAACTGAGAAAATTGAATTTTAATAAAACTTTTCCGGAACAGGGAGCTGCCAGGATTCCTACACTGAAGGAAGTGTATGAGCTTATGAGAAAAGAAGATATGCTTGTGAACGTGGAGCTGAAAACCAGCATTGTATTTTATGAAGGTCTGGCGGATAAAGTGCTGGAGCTTACCGCGCGTATGGGCATGGAGGACAAGGTGCTGTACTCTTCTTTTAATCATTATACACTGATGGAGATAAAGCAGAAGGCGCCCGGGATGCCCACAGGTATGCTTTTTGAGGATGGGATCGTGGATGCGCCTGCCTATGGGAAACGTCTGGGTGTAGATGCGCTCCATCCGATTTATACACATTTACAGCATCCTGATTTTCTGAGACAGTGCAGGGAGGAGGGGCTTCCTCTGCATGTATGGACTGTAAATACAAAAGAAGGTTTCCGGAAGATGCAGAAGGCGGGCGCAGATGCAGTGATCACCAATTATCCGGATATACAATACTGGTGATCGTGTGATATGATAAATCTTCTCTTTTTTCCTTAAAAGGAGTATGGTATAATAAGCATATAAAAAAGTAATTGGGGATAAAAAAGAGGAGGTATGATTTATGGAAATGGAAGAAAGAATGTTTAAGGTATACGCATCCGGTGATGAGAAGATTCAGTTAAAGGTGATCCCGGGACACTTTGCAACGCCGCAGTCCCATATCAGTCATTATTTGGAAATGACCACCATGAAGACACGCTGTGCGGAGGCTTCCAGGATTGCAAGATATCTTTCTACCAAATATGAGACATCCACGCCTGTGGATTCCATTATCTGTCTGGATGGATTGGAGGTTGTGGGAGCGTTTCTGGCAGAGGAGCTGGCAAAGGCCGGTGTACTGTCTATGAATGCGCATAAGACCATTTACATTGTCACTCCAGAATTCAACGGCAATGGACAGCTCATGTTCAGGGACAACATTCAGCACATGGTCAGAAACAGAAATGTGGTCATTCTGATGGGATCGATCACAACCGGTGAGACACTTCGGAAATGTATGGAGAGCATTCTCTATTATGGTGGTACCATTCAGGGTGTATCTTCAATCTTCAGTGCTGTGAATAAAGTGGCAGGCCTGGATATCAATGCTGTGTTTTATAAAAAGGATGTACCGGATTACCAGACACACAAAGCCAGTGAATGCCCAATGTGCAGAAACGGCCAGAGACTGGATGCCATTGTAAATGGATATGGATATTCTAAATTGTAAAGGGGGAAGGATTTGAAAGGGAAAATCAGAAGACTATGTCTGACTTTACTGATACCGCTATTACTCCTGATGGGTTGTGGACAAGGCAGGGAGCAGGCAAAGGAACCGTCTGCGGAAGAACTGCTGAAAGAAGTGCTTTCCAACCAGAAACAGCTCAAATCAGGAAAAATGCAGATGACTATGAATTTCAAGGCTGCAATGCCTCTGGAAGAGGCACAGGATCTGCTGGGAGATGTCCAGGATTCTGCCATCCAAATGGATATGGATGCAGAGCTGCAGTTCCAGGAGGAACGGATGCGCATGGATGGAGAGCTGAATATGCAGATCATGTCAATGAAGATTCCGGTTCCCATTGAGAGTTATACAGTAAAGAGCAGCGATAAATATGTCACCTATACGAAAAACGGAGAGGAATGGCAGAAATCTGAGACAGACGTCTCCGGCGGCGATATGGGAGCTTTGGTATTTGCCGGACAGGAGCTTTATCAGGGAATTCAGGAAGAATCCCTGACCATGACTGAAGAGACCCTTGAACTGGATAATGAAACTTCCACAGAATGTTATGTGATCCACTCTTCTATAGGCGGAGAGGTATTGAACAGTTTGTTCAGTATGGCCGGTCAGGTTCCGGGACAGGAAAATGTTTTAGGCGATTTCCGTATAGAGGATGAAAAGGTGGATTTGGATCTGTATGTGGACAAGAAAGAAAAAGAGATAATCCGAACCAGAATTGATATGAGACAGCTTATGGAAAAGATGATGTCAGATCTTACTGCCCAGTCAGGAACGGATCAGACGATGAAGGTAGATAAATTCCAGATAGCTGTGACTATAAAAGAGCGCGGTGAGACAGTAGAAGTAGAAGTGCCTCAGGAAGCGCTGGATGCAGAAGAACTATGAAATAAGACAGAAGCTGCTGTCAGAATGCGGAGGCATAGACAGCGGCTTTTTTCTGTTTTGATTGAATTGGAAGAATCTTTGTCCTTTTTCCGTTTTATAATTCCATGAAATGTGGTAATATAAACAATAGAATATACACTGCCAAAAGACGGGCAGTAAATATGACCATCAAGGAGGTTGACCATGAAGAAAGAAAACGTGCCGGCATACGAACTGGTTTCCTGCCAGGATATACCGGATATTCACTCCAAAGGTTTTCTGTGGAGACATAAAAAAAGCGGTGCCAGAGTCATGGTGCTGGAAAATGATGATGAAAATAAGGTGTTCAATATAGCATTCCGCACACCGCCTGCAGACAGCACCGGCGTGGCCCATATTCTGGAACACAGTGTCTTGTGCGGCTCTCAGAAATTCCCATTAAAAGACCCGTTTGTGGAATTGGTGAAAGGCTCTCTGAACACTTTTTTAAATGCCATGACCTACCCGGACAAGACCATGTATCCGGTGGCGAGCTGCAATGATGCGGACTTTAAGAATCTGATGCATGTATATCTGGATGCTGTCTTTTTCCCTAACATCTATGAACGGGAGGAGATCTTCCGCCAGGAGGGATGGCATTATGAACTGGAGGACGTGAGCGGGCCGCTGAAATTAAACGGCGTTGTCTACAATGAAATGAAGGGGGCTTTCTCCTCACCTGAGGAAGTGCTGGACCGGGAGATTTTTAATTCCCTGTTTCCGGATACACCCTATGGGGTGGAGTCAGGCGGAGATCCTTCTGTGATCCCGGAACTGAAATACTCTGAATTCCTTTCTTTCCACAGCCGCTATTATCATCCTGCCAACAGCTATATTTATCTGTATGGAAATATGGATATGGAGGAGCGGATGAATTGGATGGACAGGGAATATCTGTCAAAATATGATGAGATCCCCGTTGATTCAGCCATTCCCAGACAGGAGCCGTTTGACAAGGTAAAAGAGATCATCATGGATTATCCCATCTCTGAAAATGAGCCTTTGGAGGAAAATTCCTATCTCTCATACAATGTGGTAGTGGGTGACAGCCTGGATGTGGAGCAGTGCACTGCCTTTGAAATTCTGGATTACACCCTGCTTTCCGCGCCGGGAGCACCGCTGAAACAGGCACTTTTGGATGCCGGTATGGGAAAGGATATCCTTGGCTCTTATGACGATGGTATTTTTCAGCCATTTTTCTCCATTGTAGCTAAGAATGCGAAGCAGGAGAATAAAGACGCCTTTGTGCGTCTGATCCAGGATACACTCAGTAAGATCGCAAAAGAGGGAATCGATAAGAAAGCCATAGCTGCGGGAATCAATTTTCTGGAGTTCCGTTTCAGAGAAGCAGACTTTTCATCCTTCCCCAAAGGACTTATGTATGGCATTGATGTGTTTGACAGCTGGTTGTATGATGACAGCAAGCCCTTTAACCACCTGAGAAAACTGGACATCTTTGAGAGTTTGAAGCAAAAGGCTAAAGAGGGATATTTTGAAAAGCTGATAGAACAATATCTGCTGAACAATTCTCACGCATCCGTCGTGGTAGTCAATCCAAAACGCGGCCTTGCTGCACAGAGAGACAAAGAACTGGAAGAAAAGCTTGCTGCCTATAAGGCATCTCTGCCTGCTGAGGCGGTAGAGAAGATAGCAGCAGACACAAAACATCTGAAAGAGTACCAGGATGAACCGGAGAGAGAGGAAGCTCTTCAGAGTATCCCTATGCTGAAACGCTCTGATATCGGAACAGAGACAGTTAAGATATACAATAAACCCGGATATATAGATGATACGCTGGTTCTGCATCATGATCTGTATACCAATGGGATCGGTTATCTGACGCTGCTCTTTGATGTGAAGAAGGTACCGGAGGAACTGATCCCCTACATGGGAATCTTAAAATCCGTACTGGGATATGTGGATACGGAGAAATACAGCTATGCAGATCTGTTCAATGAGATCAACGCCAACAGCGGTGGTATCTTATTTGGCCTTCAGGTATTCGGAGACTCTAAAGACAATCAGAATACCAGACAGATGCTGGGCATCAAAGCGAAGACGTTGTACAGCGGACTGCCGTTTGTATTTTCTATGATCAAAGAGATCCTCTGTACGTCTAAAATGGATGACACAAAACGTCTCTACGAGATCATTGCCAAGATGAAATCCAGACTTCAGATGAGTATGGCAAGCGCAGGTCACAGCACGGCAGTAATGCGGGCTACATCCTATTTCTCGGGAAATGCATATTTCCAGGAGAAGATTGCAGGGATTGAGTTTTACCAGTTCATTGACAGGATCGAAAGTCATTTTGAGGAGGAGAAGGGCAGGGTAATTGATAATCTGAAGCTTCTTATGAAGATGATCTTCCGTCCCGAGAATCTGACAGTCAGTTATACTGCGGACCAGGAAGGGTATAAAGGCCTGGAGTCAGAGGTGCGCAGTTTAAAAAGCGTACTTTGCACAGAGCAGGTCAGACAGGCTGAGGTAAAGCCGGACTATAAGGTGAAAAACGAAGGGTTTAAAACATCAGGACAGGTGCAGTATGTGGCAGCAGCAGGCAATTTCCGGGAGGGCGGCTTTGAATATACGGGCTGCCTGCGCATTTTAAAGGTGATCTTAAGCTATGAGTATCTCTGGATGAATGTGCGTGTAAAAGGCGGTGCCTATGGCTGTATGAGCAATTTCAAGAGAAGCGGTGACGGATACCTGGTTTCCTACAGGGACCCCAACCTTTCCAAAACGCTGGAAGTGTTCCGCAATACCCCGGAGTTTATCCGCAGTTTTGAAGCAGACGAGAGAGAGATGACAAAATATATTATCGGCACGATCAGTGAACTGGATACACCAATGACACCGTCCTCAAAAGGAATATTATCACTGGAGGCATGGTTCAGCCACATTACAGAGGAAGAGCTGAAAAAAGAGCGGATGCAGATTTTGAATGCCCAGCCTGAGGATATCCGGGCGCTGGGCGATGTGGTAGCGTGTATGCTGGACCAGAACCGTATCTGTGTCATCGGAAGTGAAGAGAAAATCGAGCAGGAAAAAGAACTGTTTCTGGAAGTGAAACACCTGCTGTAACAGAGGAGAATATATGAGAACAGACTACAAATCAGGATTTGCAGCAATTATCGGACGGCCAAACGTGGGAAAATCCACACTGATGAACCATTTGATCGGACAGAAGATCGCCATCACATCCAGGAAGCCACAGACAACCAGAAATAAGATCCAGACAGTCTATTCCTGCGAGGAGGGACAGATTGTATTTTTAGATACACCTGGTATCCACAAAGCCAAAAACAAGCTGGGAGAATATATGGTAAATGTGGCGGAGCGCACGTTCAAGGATGCGGATGTGATCCTCTGGCTGGTGGAGCCCACCACCTTTATCGGTGCCGGAGAACGCCACATTGCCGAACAGCTCAAATCTTGTGATCTGCCGGTGATCCTGGTCATCAATAAGGTGGACACAGTGAAAAAGGAAGAGGTGCTGAGTTTTATCGATGCGTACCGGAAGATCATGGATTTTGCTGAGATCATTCCCGCCTCTGCCCTGAAAGGACAGAATCTGGAGACAGTGATCTCCAGTATTTTCAAGTATCTGCCCTATGGACCGCAGTTCTATGATGAGGATACGGTAACCGACCAGCCGCAGCGCCAGATCGTAGCGGAGATGATCCGGGAGAAGGCACTCAGGACTCTGGAGGAGGAGATCCCACATGGGATAGCTGTGACCATTGATACCATGAAGGAACGTCCGGGAGGAAAGCTTGTGGATATTGAGGCCACGATCATCTGTGAGCGGGAATCCCACAAGGGGATTATCATCGGCAAGCAGGGGGTTATGCTGAAGAAGATCGGAAGTGCCGCCCGCTTTGAGATCGAACGGATGCTGGAGCAGAAAGTGAATCTGAAGCTCTGGGTGAAAGTAAAAAAAGACTGGAGAGACAGTGACTATCTGATTAAAAATTTCGGATATGACAGAAAAGAGATATGACAGATACAGTACAGATGACCGGCATGGTGTTATCCTCCATGCCGGTGGGGGATTTTGATAAGAGACTGGTGCTTCTCACAAGAGAGCGGGGGAAAATAACGGTATTTGCAAAGGGAGCGAGACGGCAGAACAGCTCCCTTCTTGCCGTGGCAAATCCCTTTGTGTTCGGCACGTTTTCCATCTATGAGGGAAGGACCAGCTATCAGATGAAATCAGCCTCTGTACTCAATTATTTTACGGAACTGGCTTCCAGGCAGCCGGGCGTCTACTATGGATTCTATTTTTTGGAATTTGCGGATTACTACTCCAGGGAGTACACGGATGAGAAGGAAATGCTGAACCTGCTCTATGTCACCTTAAAAGCGCTGGTCAGCGAGAAAGTTGATAATAAGCTGATACGCTGTATCTTTGAGCTGAAGGCAATGGTGATCAATGGGGAATACCCCAATCTGTTCGAGTGTATGAACTGTGGGAAGAAAGAGGAGCTTTACTGGTTTTCGGCAGAGAGATCAGGGGTCTTCTGTGAAGACTGTATAGACAAAAAGGACAGATATAAGAGCATCCGTCTGGACGCCTCCTCCCTGTATGCCCTTCAGTTTATTGCGGCATCTGAGATTTCCAGGCTATACACCTTTACCGTAAGGCCGGAGGTGCTGAAGACCATGCAGAAGGTCATGCGGGAATACACAGGAAAATACATAGACAAAAAGATGAAAAGTCTGCAGGTGCTGGAAATGATGGAGTAAACATGAGAAAAATCCTGTTTTTAGCATATTTTCAGGCAGATAGTGGTTGAAAAGAAGGAATATTACGGTTATAATGTTACTATTCGCAGGCTGTATCAGACAGTCTGCGGACTGTAATGCCATCATACAGTTTATATGACTGTGACAGGCAGCTTGCCTTGAAAAATAAAGAAATAGATGAAAGTCGAGGAGATAACACGATGGAAAAGACCATGGAAAAGATCGTAGCACTTGCCAAATCCAGAGGATTCGTATATCCGGGTTCAGAAATTTACGGAGGACTTGCCAACACCTGGGATTACGGCAACCTTGGCGTGGAGCTGAAAAACAATGTGAAAAAAGCCTGGTGGAAAAAATTCATCATGGAAAGCCCATACAATGTAGGGGTAGACTGTGCTATATTGATGAATCCGCAGACATGGGTGGCTTCCGGTCATCTGGGCGGTTTTTCTGACCCGCTGATGGACTGTAAAGAGTGCCATGAGCGTTTCCGCGCGGATAAGATCATTGAAGATTTCTGCGCAGAAAAAGGAATTGCCATTGAGGGCAGTGTGGATGCCTGGAGCCAGGAGAAGATGATGGAGTTTATTGAGGAACATCAGATCCCATGTCCCACCTGCGGCAAACACAACTTTACAGATATCCGTCAGTTCAACCTGATGTTCAAGACATTCCAGGGAGTTACAGAAGACGCAAAGAATACCGTTTATTTAAGACCTGAGACTGCTCAGGGTATTTTCGTAAACTTTAAGAATGTACAGAGGACATCCAGGAAGAAACTGCCTTTCGGTATCGGACAGGTGGGAAAATCCTTCCGTAATGAGATCACACCTGGTAACTTCACATTCCGTACCCGTGAGTTTGAGCAGATGGAGCTGGAATTCTTCTGCAAGCCCGACACAGATCTGGAGTGGTTTGCTTACTGGAAACAGTTCTGCCTTGACTGGCTGCACAGCCTGGGTCTGAAAGATGAGGAAGTTCGCTACCGTGACCACGATAAAGAGGAGCTGAGCTTCTACAGCAAAGCAACCACAGATGTGGAATTTTTATTCCCGTTCGGATGGGGCGAGCTTTGGGGTATCGCAGACAGAACCGACTATGACCTCACACAGCATCAGAATGTATCCGGACAGGATATGACATATTTTGATGATGAGACCAATGAAAAATATATTCCTTATGTCATCGAACCGTCACTGGGAGCTGATCGTATGGTACTGGCATTCTTGTGCAGTGCATATGACGAGGAAGTTCTGGACGCAGAGAGAAATGACGTGCGTACCGTGCTGCATTTCCATCCGGCTCTGGCACCTGTAAAGATCGGTATCCTGCCTCTGTCCAAAAAGCTGAACGAGGGCGCAGAAAAGATTTACCAGGAGCTTTCCAAGCTGTATAACTGTGAATATGATGACAGAGGAAATATCGGAAAACGTTACCGCCGTCAGGACGAGATCGGTACTCCGTTCTGTGTGACATATGATTTTGAATCTGAGACAGACGGAGCGGTTACTGTCCGTGACCGTGACACCATGGAGCAGGAGAGAGTTAAAATTGAAGACCTGAAGGCCTACTTTGAGGAAAAGATGGCTTTCTAGACAATTGCTGAGAGAATAGACATGCTGCTGTATCCCGCCGGAGACGGAGGGTACGGCAGCTTCTGTTATATGTATGGAAGAGGTGCAGTGGAATGGCCAGCATCAGAGATGTGGCAAAACAGGCCGGAGTGGGAGTGGGAACGGTTTCCCGGGCCTTAAATGGAACCGGTTACGTATCGCCGGATACAAAAAAGAAGATTGAAAAAGCGGCTGAGAAGCTGGGGTATACGCCAAACGAACTTGCGAGGAATCTATACAGGAACCGGACCGGTATCGTGGGAGTTATGGTTCCGGATCTGGATCATCCTTTTTTTTCCTGCCTGGCAAAGCATATAGAGATGGAGCTTTACCGTCAGGGATATAAAACCATGATCTGCAATACCATAGGGATCAGTGACAGGGAGAGGGATTATCTGGATATGCTGGATCGGAATATTGTGGATGGCATTATCACAGCGGCCCACTCCCTGGATGAGGAGGAATACCTGAAACAGAAAAAGCCCATTGTCTCCGTAGACAGGGAATTCGGTCCCGGAATCCCCCTCATAGGAAGTGACCATGCTATGGGAGGACGCATGGCTGCGGAGCTGCTTTTAAAGAATGGCTGTAAAAAGGTACTGCAGGTATCCGGTGTTGCCCCCGGTATTGCCGCCCAGGAGCGTCACAGTGTCTTTAAAGAAGTCATGCAGAGACAGGGGGTGGAGATACTGGACATGGTTATGGACTGGAACGTATTTGACTGGAATGCCCACTATGAGGGAATGGAAAGGTTTCTCTGCCAGCATCCGGATATAGATGGTGTGTTTGGAGGAGATATGGCTGCCATTGCCTGTATGAATGCTGTACTGCAGAAAGAGATACGCGTGCCGGAGGATGTGAAGATCATAGGATTTGACGGAATGGATGTGACACGTATGGTTTATCCCAGGCTGACTGCAGTTCGGCAGAATGTACAATTATTGGCAGAGCTTTGTGTAAACACCCTTCTGGATCTGGTGGAGGAGAGGAAAGGTGTGCCCCACAGACAGATTTTGGACGTGGAAATGCAGTTTGGCGGCACAACACTGTGAGAAATAAAAAGGGTAGTGTTGCGGATAACTTATAAAAATGAAGCAATGGTTTTGGCTAAAATTTATATGAAAAAGATCAAGAGACCTGTGTTTGTGCAAAGTGCACAAGAAAAACGCGGGTCTCTTTTGTGTCTTGGGAATTCATACGGAAAAGTGCTTGACAAACCCGTCAGAGAGTCCTATACTTACATACATGGAACGGGTTCCATAAAATAATCCGATATAACTTGTAAAAATGAAAACAAACCCATGTATTTAAAGGATAATAATTATAGAACCGGTTTTACAACGTGCGAAGCAGGAGGCGAAAATATGATACAAACAGGTGAGTACACATGTCTGGAGATACTGGCCAGATCAGTGGAAGGAAAAGAAGGATATGTGGTTTTGAAAAATGCAGAAGGCAGGGAGAGCACATATGCGGCGGGCCGGAAGTATTATAAGTGGCTGAAAATACCTGTGGACAGGCAGACCGGTTACGAGCTTGCCGTCCAAAATGCGGAAATATCACTGGCATATTTAAGCGGCTGTGAAAAGATTCTGGAGAGAGGGATCTGTTATATAGACCCTGAGGAAGGCGGTCAATGTCTGAGCGGCAGTGAAACGGCAGCATATTATGACACACCTTACAGAGAGCAATATCATTTTGCACCCTGGAAGAACTGGATGAACGACCCCAATGGCCTATGCTGGTATCAGGGATATTACCACATGTATTATCAGTATAACCCCCACGGCCAGGAATGGTCCAATATGTACTGGGGACATGCAGCCAGCCCGGATCTGGTACACTGGACCCATCTTCCCATTGTCCTTGAACCGCAGAAAGAGGTACTGGAACAGGCTGATGTACAAAAGGGAGGCGCATTTTCCGGAAGCGCAGTGGTGCTGGAAGATGAGGTGGTCTTTTATCTGACCAGACATCTGGGACCCATGGAAGACGGTGAGGAGACCGTACAGCAGCAATGGATGACCAGAAGCCGGGATATGCTGGAATTTGGACCGGAGAAGCTGGTGATAGGAGAAGGACCAAAGGGAGCGTCCTTTGATTTCAGGGACCCGAAAGTTTTGAAGATAGGGGATATGTGGTACATGGTCCTGGCAAGCGCCATGAACGGACAGGCAGCTATCCTGCTGTATAAATCCGGTGATATGGAGCATTGGAGCTATGTAAAACCTCTGCTCACAGAAAAAGAAGAGGGGATACGCTGCTTTGAATGTCCTGACTTTTTTTCTCTGGACGGCTGCTATGTGGCGTGGGGAGCGTTGATGTGCCACAAGGACCCGGGCGGAAGATTTCAGATGTCGCGCTATTACACAGGGGAATTCAAGGATGAAAATTTTTCCGTGGAAAGCACAGGCTGGTATGATTTTGGAAGCAACTGTTACGCTATGCAGAGCTTTGAACATGAGGGAAGGAGGATTGCCATTGGGTGGATCTCCGATTTTTACGGCGAACATATAAAGGCAGAGGACAGCGCTTACGGCAGCGCAACCATTCCCAGAGTTCTGCATGTGAAGGAACATAAGCTTTATATGACTCCTGTGGAGGAAATCTATACGCTGAAAGGTGAAAAACTCTACACGGGTGAAAAGGAAAACATCTGTCTGCAGCAGATAACGGGAAACAGTTTTTATGCAGGCATATCCTTTGCCGGAGATACAGACTTTAACCTTCTGCTGGGAAGAGACGGGAAGAAGGAGATACGTTTTGTAAAGGAGAACGGTTTTGCGGGTATTCGCACATCAGGTGTAAAAAGTGAAACAGTTAAGTTTCCAGCAGATGTGGATGGGATCAGGAATATGGAGATATTTGTGGACAGAAGAGTTGTGGAAATTTATCTGAACGGCGGAGAAGCCGCAGGTACCAAACTGTTCTATAATTCCAACACAGACGGCTGCTTTATTCTGGAGGCAGAAGAGCCGGAGAAGATAGAACGGGCAGAGGTTTCCATGATGAGGTCTGTCTGGCAGTAACAGCAGTGAGAAGGGAGAGAGGGAAATGAAAAAACGGGCAGTTGCCATACTTCTTGCGGCAGCGGTGGTGTCTTCCATGGCATCCGGCTGCGGAAGTGAGAAAGAACGGGTGAACAAAGACGGAGAGTCTGTCATAACAATCTGGAGTCCAAGCGATGAACCGGCCATTGAGGAGTGGTGGGAAGAAAAAATTGATGCTTTTAATGAGGAACACAGAGGAGAGATTCATCTCAAAAGAGAAGCCATCGTGCGTGCGGATTCTTATGCTTACGAGGACAAGGTAAACGCAGCCATCACTTCCAAGGATCTGCCGGATATCCTTTTTGTGGACGGACCTACGGTTTCCGTATATGCGGCAAATGACATTATCGTGCCTCTGGATGATATGTTCCCGGAGGAGGACTGGGAGGACTTTTTGGATTCCACCAAGAACCAGGGGACTTACGACGGAAAAATTTATGCCATCGGCGCTACAGAAAGTTCGGTTGCCCTTTATTACAACCGGGATATGCTGGATGCGGCAGGGATAAAAGCACCTGATAAGCTGGTGGATGCCTGGACCTGGTCTGAATTTGCAGATGTGGCAGAGAAACTGACAAAAGACGGCGTGATGGGAACCAACATCATCATGGATAAAGGGGAAGGACTTCCCTATGTTCTGGAGCAGTTCTGGATCTCCAACGGTACGGATTTTGTGAGTGAAGACGGCAGCAAAGCAGACGGATATATCAACAGTGAAGCCGGGGTGGAGGCAGCCACATTCCTGAATGGACTGATCCAAAACGGATATGCCAATCTGGACCCCATCCAGAAGGAATTCCATAACGAAAGGGCAGCTACAATGCTGGGAGGCTCCTGGGAGGTGGCTACACTGGAAAAGGATTATCCGGATCTGAACTGGGGTGTTACCTATTTTCCTGTTGCGGACAACGGACAAATCCCCACTTCCCCCACAGGAGACTGGGCAGCAGCCGTCACCAGGGATACACAGGATAAGGATGCTGTGAAAGAGGTGATGAACTATCTCTTTTCAAAGGATAATGTGACCACTTACGCTAAGGCAATTTCAAAGCCGCCCACAAGACAGTCCAGTTATGAGGTGCTCACAGAGTATAATGAGTATCCACGCTCCCTGTTCAAGGAACAGCTTATGGAGACAGGACATCCGAGACCGCGGACACCCTCCTACAGTGTGCTCTCCGCAGGTTTTTCAGAGGCTATGGTGAACATCTTCACAGGTGTGGATCCAAAAGAGGCACTTGACAAAGTGGCAGAAGACACGGACAAGGATTACAACAAGTATTACGCGGATGAAGATTGATTCCGGGGAGGAGGAGAAAGATGGAAAAAGCCATAAACAAACCAAGTGAAAAGAAAGCGGCATACCTGTTTGTCATACCGGCAGTGATCCTGCTGGCAGCATTTTTGATATATCCTGCGCTGCAGACCGTCAGATATGCATTTACCGATTACAATATCATGAGGCCGGACCGCATTAAGTTCTGCGGGTTCAACAATTTTGCGGAATTGTTCCGGGACGGGGATTTTTGGAAGGCAGTTGCCAATACACTTCATTTTACCGTGCTGGTGGTACCTTTTCAGACAGTTCTGGCATTGGCACTGGCAATGCTCATATCATCCAAGAGAAAAGGTGTCTCTATTTTCAGAGCGGCATATTTCAGCCCTCAGGTTACCTCCATGGTCGTAGTGGCGATCCTCTGGACTGTGCTCTACAATTCCAATCCGGACAGCGGGCTTTTAAATGCACTGCTGGTTAAAATGGGAATGGAACCCTGCGGATTCTTAAATGACCCGAAGACTTCTATGAACTCCATCATTTTCATGTCCGCATGGCAGGGGGCGGGCTACCAGATGATGATCTTTCTGGCAGGCCTTCAGGGGATTCCCAAGGAACAGTATGAAGCCGCGTCCATAGACGGTGCCGGAAAATTAAAAAGCTTTCTCTATGTCACTTTGCCGGGACTGAAAAATGTAATAAAATATGTGATCATGATCACGGTAATCCAGGCAATGAAACTTTTTACGCAGCCGTATGTCATGACAAAAGGCGGCCCTCAGAATTCCACCAGAACCATGGTGTACTATGTGTATGAACAGGGCTTCCAAAAACGGAATTTCGGATATGCCTGTGCAGTGGCTGCAGTCTTCTTCGTCATAGTGGTGATACTGTCCCTGGGGATGAAGAAACTGATCAAAGCGGATTAGAAAGGAGAGGAGAACTATGACACAGAAGCAGAGGACCCGTCTGGGAAATGCGGCATTTTACATAGGGAATACGCTGGTTGCGCTGATTTTCGTATCCCCTCTTATCTGGATGATATCCTCATCCCTGAAACCGGAGGCCGGTATTTTTAAAGGTTTGAATTCCCTGGGTACATTTATTCCAAAAGGGGCGTCCCTCAGTAATTATCTGGAAGTGTTCCAGAGGATTGACATGTGGAAATTTATCGGAAACAGTTTGTTTTACGTCTTTGTCATCGTGGTGCTGGATCTGTTTATCAACTCCATCTGCGGTTATGCGCTGGCAAAGTTTGAATTCAAAGGCAAAAATCTTCTTCTCACACTGGTTATCAGTCTTATGGTATTTCCCCCGGAAGCCATTATGCTTCCCATGTACAGGGAGATGGCTGATCTGGGGTGGATCAATCAGTGGGCAGCGCTTGTTGTGCCCTTTGTGGCGAAATGCTTCAGCATCTATATGTTCCGTCAGTTTTTCCTGGATGTGCCAAATGACCTTTTGGAGGCAGCGGCCATTGACGGGTGCGGTCCGGTGAAGACATTTTTCAGGATCGTCATGCCAATTTCGGGAACGGTATATGCCACTGTGCTGATCCTTGATTTTGTGGCTCACTGGAATGACTTTATGTGGCCTCTGCTGGTGGTGACAGGGGAGGAAAAGAGAACCATTCAGCTTGCCATACAGACATTCTTTGGTTCTAAACCCATCAATTACGGTCCTATCATGGCGTCACTGACGATCTCAGCTATCCCTATGCTGATCATGTTTATTGTACTGCAGAAATATTATGTGGAGGGAATTGCTTCCACTGGTATCAAAGGATAAGAGGAGGGGCAGAACATGGAGGGTATTTTTCGCTTTGACAGCAGGCTGTACAGAACAGTGGAAAAGCTGGTGAATCTGGTAAAACTGAATTTTTTGTGGATATTGTTCAGTCTTCCGGTTGTGACCGTGGGAGCTGCCAATTGTGCCCTCCATGAGACCGCAGACAGATTAGCGTCAGGTGTGGAGGGGTACATAACCAGTACCTTTTGGGAGGCTTTCCGTAAGAATTTGAAAAGAGCAGTGCTTCAGACACTGCCTATGCTGGCGGCTGGGATGGCCATATGCGCGGACTTTCTCTTCTGGAAACAGATGACAGGTACATTTGCTGAGGTGATGAAAGGGCTTGTGATAGCAGTTGGGGCTGTGTATCTCTTCTTGTCAGTATATTTTTATCCACTTCTGGACAGGATGGATACAGGATTTTTGGTGACACTCAGAAATGCCGGACTTTTGGCATTTAAGTATCTTCCCCGGACTCTTTACATGGTATTGTGGATCGGCATTGTCTGGATAGCGGGAAAGATATGGGCAGCCGGGCTTTTGCTGACACTGCTTCTGGGCGGTTCAGGACTTGCGTTTTTGCATTCCATGGTGCTTCGGAAAATTTTTGTCAAAGAGGGGATCTGTGAGGAGTAACGCAAGCCTTACGCATAGGTTTTTCAGACGGCAGTTTTATTTGCTATTTTTCTGTTGTCCGTATATAATATGGGAATAACTACACCCCGAACGGATAAGAGGAGGCAGAAATGGAATTCAATGAGAAACTGCAGCATCTCAGAAAAGAAAATAATATGACGCAGGAACAACTGGCTGAGAGACTATATGTGTCAAGGGCGGCTGTTTCTAAATGGGAGAGCGGAAAAGGGTATCCGAATATTGAATCCCTGAAAGCCATATCAAAATTATTTTCTGTTTCTATTGATGATCTGCTGTCCGGCGATGAATTATTAACCTTGGCGGAAACGGAAAACAGGACAAATATCAACACTATTTATGGGTTAATATTTGGTATATTAGATCTGAGCGCGGTGATTTTTTTCATCCTTCCCCTTTTCGGTGAGCGTGAAGAGGAATATATCCGTCTGGTGACACTGCTTTCCAATACCACGATTCCCACAGCCATCAGAACCGTTTATTATATTGTGCTCATATCTATGGCAGTGTTTGGTGTTTTCGAGATATGGATACAGCATTTTAAAGATGAGAGGAAAATGCATATCTGCAGTATCTGTTCCATTGGTCTTCACGCACTGACCATACCGGTGTTTGCTGCCTCACAGGAGCCGTATGTAACGGTACTCTTATTTATGCTGTTTATGGTAAAGGTTGTTTTGCTGATCAAAAAAAGTAGTATGAAATAGACTGTAATACAGAGAAAAAGCCCGTGATACGAAAAGTATCAAGGGCTTTTTCCCATTGTGACGACTGGTTTCTTGCCCTTTTCGATGAAAGCTGACAATAATACAACTGCAGTCTGCAAAAACAATACACAGAGAAAAGAGGATAAACCATGAGTACAAAAAGCAGAAAAAAATTTATTTTAACAGGAGCCTTATTCTTACTGTTTGCGGCTTTTACTGTTGTTGCTGCAAAAGTAGATGTAAAACCTATTGGGCCAAAGGGATCAGAAGTCGGTATGGCATCACTGAACCTGTTCATGTTCCGATTGTTTGGAGTAAACCTTTTTTGGTACCATATTACGGATTGGTTAGGTGTCATTGCCATATTATTTGCGGTTGGGTTTGCCCTTTTAGGGGGGTATCAATTTGTTAGAAGAAAGAGCCTGTTGAAGGTTGACTATTACATTTTGTTGTTGGGCGTTTATTATATTCTTGTGATGGCGGTTTATTTTTTGTTTGAATGTTTCATTATCAATTACAGACCGGTTATTCTCCATGAAAGCTTGGAGGCATCTTATCCCTCTTCACACACAATGATAGTGATCTGTATTATGGGAACAGCTATTCTGGTATTTCATCATCTGCTTGCCGGAAAGAAAAGGTGGATTCTGTTCACGGACAGTATTTCCGTATTACTGATAGGAGTGACTGTGGCTGGAAGAATGGTATCAGGGGTCCACTGGTTTACAGATATTATAGGAGGTGCCATACTTTCCGGCGCGTTGATCATGCTGTACTGTTCACTGGTCTCCTATGCGGGAGACACAATTCAGCCTTTTACTGTCCCGTGAGGCGGCGCCTTGCAAATGCAAGACAATCCCGAGGCAGCCGTGCGCCAGACTGCGGTTTTTGCAGTCTGTGTACATGCTTTTGCTGCTATGAAGCCGAGAGACTGAATAGTAATGATAATTTGGTGCTATATGCTGTAAAATATAGACAATTTCTGTCGAACACAGTATAATAAAGATATATTTTATTCCATGGAGTGAAATAGCCTGCCGAATACGGTATGGTATTTGCAGAAAAGCACGGTACCGGTTCCGGCAGAGAATAAGGGGAATCGAGGGGAGATACACATGGATGAATTGGAAGAAGCACGCAAAAAAGAGAGGGAAAAGGACAGGAAGCGGGAAGCGCTCAGACTGAAACGAGAGGAGGAACTGAAGAAAAAGTTTATACGCACAGGGATCATAGCTGCGGCTGTGCTCGTGTGTGTGGTCCTGGGAGTGGTATCTGCAGTCAGATATTCAAAGGCAAAAGAAGCCGCCGCCGCTGCGGAGAAAAAGAAGCAGCAGGAAGCAGCCCTGGCGAAAGAGCAGGAAGAAAATATCATTGATTTTCTGGCAGTTGGTGACAATATCGCCCATCTGGGCATGAGGGAATCCGGCATGAAGGAGTCGGGAGACTGGAACTATGATGCCATTTACCAGCCAGTGAAAGCAGATGTGGAGGCGGCAGACTTAGCGCTGGTGACACAGGAGACAGTATTTGTGGAGAACCGTGATGATATATCCGGCTACCCCTCCTTTGGAACGCCCCCGGAATTCGGTGACGCGCTGGTGGACACAGGATTTGATGTGGTGGCCCATGCTACCAATCATATTTTGGATAAGGGGACAGATTCCATCGAATATACCATGAAATGGTGGAAGGAGAAGCATCCGGAGATTCCTATACTGGGCATCCACCAGGATCAGGAGGACGCGGAGCATACTACGGTTGTGCAGTGCAAAGCCCTGAAGCTTGCCATGCTTGACTATACTTACGGGCTGAATGATATTCCTCTTGCCGAGGATAAGTCCTACATGGTGGATGTCTTTGATCAGGAAAAAGCCAGGGCGGATATAAGAAAAGCAAGAGAAGAGGCAGATGTGGTCATTGTGGTCATGCATGTGGGAGAGGAATATGTGCAGGATGTGGATGAGCAGACAAGGCAGTGGGTGGATCTGTTTTTGGAGGAGGATGTGGATATTGTCATCGGTTCCCATCCCCACGTGATCAGGACCATGGAAACCCTGACCGGGGAGGATGGGCACAAAATGCTTGTCTACTATTCCCTGGGGAATTTCACCTCCACCCAGAATGATCTGCCAAGCCTTTTGGGAGCCATGGCAAAGATCACCATCAAAAAAGATGTAAAAACCGGGGCCATACAGATTCCGGAACATGAATTTATTCCTCTGCTCATGCACTACAATCATGACAGCCGTACCTATGGCATTTATAAACTGAATGACTATACTCAGGAATTGGCGGATCAGCATACTGCCAATGAGCGTAACCCCGGTGAGTTTTCCATTTCGTACTATAAGGAGCTTTTTGAACAGATCAAAGTAAAAGGGAATGATGACGAAATTTAAGGAGTTGTGCAAAAAGTACAAAAAAACAAGAACATAATGTAAATTAATATGCAAAAAATCCAGAATGGCCTTGCCACTTCTGGATTTTTTTGCTATAATAGTCGTCAGTGGTAATGAAATACAAGGAGGACGAGGCAAAATGGCAAAAAAAAGAAATATCATTGTAGGACAATCAGGTGGACCCACATCCGTTATCAACTCCAGTCTTGCAGGCGTATATAAAAACGCAATTGAAAGAGGCTTCGACAAGGTATACGGTATGCTTCACGGAATTCAGGGACTTTTAGACGAGCAGTACGTAGACCTTTCCACACAGATCCATTCCGAGTTGGATATTGAGCTGTTGAAAAGAACGCCGTCCGCATTTTTAGGCTCCTGCCGTTTTAAAATGCCGGAGATACATGAAGATAAGGCAATTTATGAAAAAATATTCGGAATCCTCAACAAGCTGGATATTGATGCATTTATTTATATCGGCGGCAATGATTCCATGGATACGATCAAAAAATTATCTGATTACGCGATTTTAACGGGACAGTCCCAGAAGTTTTTAGGTGTGCCGAAGACCATTGATAATGATCTGGCACTGACAGACCATACACCTGGCTTCGGAAGTGCTGCCAAATATATCGGGGCCTCCACAAAAGAGGTGATCCGTGATGCACAGGGTCTGACCTATAAGAAAAATATGATCACCATTATGGAGATCATGGGACGTAATGCCGGATGGCTGACCGGTGCCACAGCTCTTGCCAAGACAGAAGACTGTGACGGTCCGGATTTGATCTATCTGCCGGAGGTTTCCTTTGATATTGAGAGATTTTTACATAAAGTAAAGGAACTGCTGAAGAAGAAATCTTCTATTGTCATCGCTGTCTCAGAGGGCATTAAGCTGGCTGACGGCCGCTATGTATGTGAGCTTGGCAGCGTGGGAGATTATGTGGATGCCTTTGGCCACAAACAGCTTCAGGGAACAGCCACCTATCTGGCCAATTTCCTGGCAGCAGAGTGTGGATGCAAGACAAGGGCCGTGGAACTCTCCACACTTCAGAGAAGTGCTTCCCATATGGCATCCCGTGTGGATATTGACGAGGCGTTTATGGTAGGCGGTGCTGCTGTCAAAGCGGCAGACGAAGGAGATACAGGCAAGATGGTTGTGATCGACCGTGTGTCTGATGACCCGTACATGAGTGCCACAGGAATCTATGACGTGCACAGGATCGCCAACGAGGAGAAGCTGGTTCCGAGAACCTGGATGAACAAAGACGCCACATATGTGACAAAAGATTTCGTGGACTATGTAAAACCGTTGATCCAGGGAGATTATCAGCCTATCATGGTAAACGGCCTGCCAAGACACCTGGTATTAAAAGTAAAACGGAAATAAACTGGCTGGCAATTGATTTTGGGGAAAAGAGAAGGTATATCAATATAGAAACCGGATGCATCAATGCTTGGGGAAGCGTTGATGCATCCGGTGTTTTATTCTGTATTTTTTTGATTTACACAGGGTATCACAGGTTTCTTCCCATAGGGAAGGGCAATGTCGATCAATGTACCCTGTCCGGGAAAGCTTTCAATGGTGAGTCCGTATTCCCTTCCGTAATAGCTTTGGATCCGCTGCTGTACGTTCCGTATGCCTATTGAATGATGTGAGGCAGTGTCAGCAGGAAAATCAATCTCTTTATTCAGAGAATCCACCAGTTCTGTCAGTTCCTTTTCTTCCATTCCCTGCCCATTGTCTGCAATGAGGAAATGCAGGGTGTTTCCTTCCAGGTTGGCGCTTATGCTGATATAACAGTTTTCTTCCTTTTCAGAAAAACCATGGCTGACAGCATTTTCCACGAAAGGCTGAAGAATAAATGCAGGGATCTCAAGCCCCAGAAATTCATCGGGAACGTCATAATCAAAAGAAAATTTCCCCGGAAACCGTATGTTTTAAATGGTCATATAGCGCTGGATCTGTAATAATTCCTCTTTTAACAGCACAATAGGGACCTTCTTCAGATTGTAGCGCAGCAGCTCAGACATACACATGGCAATGGTCTTGATCTCAGGCACGTTATGAATATCAGCCAGTGATTTTATAACATTCAGGGTATTATAGAGAAAGTGATGGTTGATCTGTGCCTGAAGAACCTGAATGTGCATCTGCTGTTCATTCAGACAGCTTTGATAATTCTGCTGTATGCTCTGGGTCAGACGGCTGTTCAAACGGTTAAAGCTGTGTACCACCTTCTGCAGTTCCTGATTGGAAATCCTCCCCTCCACAGTAATATCACTATAGTTGGTGGTATCCCTGGAATCAATCTTTTCACAGAGCTGCCGAATGGAGCGGGTCAGCCCCCTGGAGAGAAGTACAGCCAGTATCAGACCCAGGAAGATCGCCAGGAGAAAGATACCTGCATAGTGATATAAGTTATTCCGGTAAGCCTGAGTGATCAGGGAATTATTCATAAAATGTACGATATGCCAGCCGGTGGTCTTGTTATAGCAGCCGTTGATCAGATAGGAATCAGAGCCTACGGTTAATTTTTCTGTCCGCACAGAGCTTTCCTTAGTGATCCTTTGATTGAAATTTCGTATAGCTTTTTTCAGATCGCCAGAGGCATCCTTTGTTATAAAGTCCTCATCAGAAGAGTAGGCAAGTCCGCCGTCGGCGTTGTATATGAGCATAACATTGCTCTGTGTCTGTGCGGAATTGGCGATATTTTCCACTGCGGAAAAATTGATGCCCACATAACAGGAACCAATCTCTTTAAAGGTAAAGCTGTCATACAGGACCTTCACCATAGGGAGAATACTTTTTTTGACAGTGGAGGACTGCTGTACCGGAGCAAAATACGTGTAATAATCAGAATCCCTGGCAATCTCTGCCCACTCATCCATGTGATCCAGAATGGCATACTGGTCCTTCACATTGGGAATGTTGTATTCAAAGGTGTAGCCGTACCGGTTTTTGAACATACAGGTAGTCACATTGGAATTCAGCCGGTTGGCCTGTATTAGCTGAGAGGAAAAGAGATAACTGTTCTGGGAATAGCTGAGCAGATCATCCTTATAATTGGTGATCATTGCCTTTCGGATATCCTTATTCAAGATGTGCAGATCCGCAACCTTGGTGGCGTCCTGAAGGAGGGTGTCCAGTGTCAGGTTTGCCTGTGTGGTGATGGTGTCCATGGAGCGGCTGAAATCTTCCTGCACCTCATTGGAAGTCCTGTTAGCTGTGGCAATGCCCAGAATAATAGTCGGCAGGATGACCAGCAGCAGCGAGGAAAAGAATATCTGGGTTCTGTAAGAAAAATTTTGTAGTTTCATTCTGCATCTCCTGTGATTCAATCTGTTGAAATTATAGAATGAAAACCTCATAAATTCAAGAAGAGAGGAAGAAATAGATAAAAAACCTGCCAAAAACTAAAAATGATTATATATTTTATCTAAGAAAATTTCTATTTTACAGACTTTTACTTAGGTATAATGAGGGCATAAAATACAACAGGGGGAAATGAAAATGAACAAGGCACAGCGTGTAAAAGCAGTTATGAAACAGGAGGAAACAGACTTCGTACCAGCAGGTTTCTGGTTCCACTATAAACCTGACTTTTCAGTGGAGGAGATGATCCAGGAGCATTTAAAGCTCTATGAGGAAACCGATATGGATATCATAAAAATCATGCAGGACTATCCATATCCGGTTACAGGTGAAATACACTGCGCTGAGGACTGGTATCACATTGGCATCAGGGGAACAGACAGTGATGAACTGAAAAAGATGACAGATGTTATCCGGGGCATAAGACAGAGGGCAGGTGATGATGTACTGATCTTCCAGACAATGTTCGGGCCTTTCAAAGCGGCTTCCATCGCATTTGGAGATGAGGTTCTCATGAAGTACAGCAAGGAGGCACCGGAGGCAGTCAGGGCAGGTATTCAGAATCTGGCAGACTCTCTTGAGGCTTGGGCGGCAGCTTATCTGGAAGCCGGTGCGGACGGTATCTATTACTCTGCGCAGTTCGGAGAAGAAGGGAGATTTTCTAAAGAAGAGTGGGAATATCTGGTGCGCCCCTTTGATCTTCAGATTTTACAGGTAGCTGAGAACATAGAGGAAAAATATAATATCCTTCACATCTGCGGGGAACCTGAATATGCGTTCCGTACACATGTAGATTGGTTTTATGACTATCCCGCAGACCTGGCAAACTGGTCGGTCAAGGACAATGGCTATAGCCTGGAAAAGGGAAGAGAGCATTTTTCCTGCGCCATTCTCGGCGGTCTGAACAACAAGGGAAATATTCTGCATGGACCAAAAGAAGAGATACGAAAAGAGGTACACGAAGTGCTGGAATGTTTTGGTACCAGAGGGATCATGATCGGAGCAGACTGCACCATACAGGGTGAGGGAATCCGCCTTGATCACATCCGGGAGGCAGTTGAAGCAGCACATACATACAAAAAAGGAGAAGAATGATCATGAAGAAGAAATTAGCGGTTTTATTGTGCGCAGCCATGGCAGTTTCCAGTCTGGCAGGCTGCAGCAGCGGTGTGAAAGAGCCAAAGGATACTCAGGAAGAAAATAAAAAAGAAGATTCACAGGATAAGACAGAAGGGAAAGAGGACAGCGGAAAAGATGTTTTGACACTGGAGTTTTTCCAGCAGAAATCAGAGGAAGCTGCCCAGGTAGGCTACCAGAATATTATTGACAAATTCAATGAGCAGAATCCGGATATCAAGATCGAGATGAATACGGTGCCTGACGCCCCCACTGTCCTTACATCACGTGTGGCATCCGGTGATATACCGGTGGTCTTTACAGATTTTCCCACACAGCTCCAGTTCCATCAGAAGGTGGCAAACGGCTATGTGCAGGATCTGTCTGAGCAGGAATTTTTGGGAAATGTGGAGCAGTCAGCTCTTGATATGACAAAACAGGAAGACGGAAAATACTATGCGCTTCCTTTCAGCCGCAATTATATGGGTGTATGGTATAACATGAAAATTTTTGAGGAGAACAATCTGGAGGTGCCCAAGACCTGGGAAGAATTTACCGGTGTATGTGATGCCCTGAAGGAAAAAGGAGTCACTCCTCTTGGTCTTCACGGAAAGGATCCGGGCCGTGTAGGACATACCTTCCAGTGCTGTACGGTTGCCTTTGATCCAAAGGGTGTGGAGACTATTGAGAAGACCGTTGCAGGAGAAAGCAGCATTGAAGGAGACGAAGGCTTTAAGCTGGTTGCAGAGAAAATGCTTACCCTGCTGGACTACAGCAATGAGGATGCTCTTGCCCTTTCCGACATGCAGTGTTATGAAAATTTTGCCAATGGGCAGTACGCAATGTGCATAACAGGCTCCTATGCCCGCGGTACGATCATGATCGCAAATCCTGATTTGAAACTGGGAGTTTTCCCTCTACCCAATGACACAAGAGAGACAACCAACACCTTATCCGGTATTGATGCGGCTGTCTGCATTTCAGCTAAGGCATCTGAGGAGGAAAAAGCAGGCGCTTACAGGTTCCTGGAATTTTTGGCACAGCCGGAAAACGCACAGCTTTTCTGTGACGCAGAGGGCGCGCCCTCCTGTATCACAGGCGTGGTCCACAAAGATGAAGGGGTACAGCCAATGCTGGAGCTTATTTCCGACGGGCAGGTACATGACTGGATGGCTTCCACCATTGACAACAATGTGGTGACTGACCTCTATAATGTGACCCAGGGTTTCTGGAGTGAGAAAAATGTGGATAATTATCTGAAACAGATGGATGAATCCATCGCCATCACATCAGCGGAATAAGAAAGAACGTACAGAGAAACGGCAGTGCCGGCATCGGCCTGCCGTTTGTTACATAATAGAAAGGGGTTGGTCAAAATGAATACAGAATGGAAGAAAAAAGGCTCCGGAAAATGGATATATTTCAGCTTCACATTGATACCGGTGGTACTTTACAGCTTCTTTTATGTGTATTCTGTGGTAAATGGTATCCGCTACAGCTTCACAGACTGGGACGGCATGTCCACAACATTTAATCTTGTAGGTTTTAAAAACTATATATCCCTGTTTAAAAATCCGAACTTTTGGGGTTCTCTGAAAACTACCGTGTGCTACAGCATCCTTTTAGTGGCGGGGGTTGTGACACTGTCCCTGGCACTATCCCTGTCGCTGAATTCACTGAAAAGGTTTAAGACATTTACGAAATCTGTGTTTTTTGTTCCGGCAATGATCGGAGGAATCACCATTGCCCTTATCTGGGACCAGCTTTTTTACAGAGTGGTTCCTCTGGTGGGACAGGCTCTTGGCATTGGGTGGCTGTCACAGAGCCTTCTCATGACAGGAAAAACAGCTCTTCCCGCAGTGGTGTTTGTACATATCTGGCAGGCTGTGGCACTTCCAACGGTAATCTTTGTGGCTGGTCTGCAGCAGATCCCTGATGAGCAGTATGAGTCGGCTAAGATGGACGGCGCTACACCTTTTCAGCGATTCCGGTTCGTGACCTTCCCGTATCTGGTGCCGACACTGACTGTGAATCTGGTGCTTATGATCAAACAGGGATTTACGTCCTTTGATTTCCCATTTGCGCTGACAGGCGGAGGTCCTGTGCGGTCTACGGAAGTGATCGGAATCTTGATCTACAATGACGCGTTTAAGAACATGAGGTTTTCCATGGCCAATGCAGAGGCGTGTGTACTCTTTTTGGTTGTAGCGGTCTTTTCTCTGACCCAGTTAAAGCTTACCAGTAAAGGAGGGGTCCACGAATGAAAGCAAAAAAGGAAGGCATGGGATGGATCATTCTGAGAAATCTTTTGATCCTTATGGGACTTTTCCTGATTCTGTTTCCGCTGTATTTGGTTGTCATCAACTCTTTTAAAACATTGGAGGAAGCGGGAAAAGATTTTTTTGCCCTTCCCTCAGGGCTGAATCTGCACAATTTTAAGGAGCTGTTCCAGAATAATAATTACTGGATATTTGCTAAAAATTCCCTGATTATTTCAGCCGTATCCGTGGGGCTTATCCTGATGCTGGTTCCCTCGGTATCCTATGCCATAGCCAGAAATTTTAATAAAAAGTATTATAAAGGCGTGTATTATTATCTGCTTATGGGGCTTTTTATCCCATCCCAGGTGATCATGCTCCCGGTGACAAAACTAATGACAAATCTCAATATGCTGAACCGTCAGGGACTGATCTTGCTCTATGCGGCATACAGCCTGACTCAGGGAGTATTCCTTTTTGTAAATTATATCAGAGGGCTGCCGTTTGAGATTGAAGAGTCGGCTTATATGGATGGCTGTAATGTGTTCCAGACCTATCTTAAGATCGTACTTCCGCTTGTTAAGCCTATGCTGGCTACGCTGCTTATTATGGATCTTCTTTGGATCTGGAATGACTTTATGCTGCCGCTGCTTATTCTGAACCGTTCCAAAGATATCTGGACACTTCCCCTGTTCCAGTACAATTTTAAGACGGAATATTCCTTTAATTACACCATGGCATTTACGGCCTACCTTATGTCTATGCTGCCCATGCTCATTGTCTATTGTATGGGACAAAAACATATAATAAAAGGTTTGACAGCCGGCTCTGTCAAAGGGTAAACTTCTTTTAAACAGCCGCATTTAGGCGTACAGATCCGGCAGACCGGACTCTGAGTTTATGACAGCGGGAAGTTCGCCTTGCGCGCCTCCTGCCGCTGGAGAGAGGGTATACGCAGATGATGAAAATACTGATTGCAGAGGATGAAATTTATGCCAGGAAATCCATGAAAAAGCAGATTATGGAACTGGATTTCGGACGGGAATTCCATATCCTGGAGGCCCAGAACGGGGAGCAGGGACTTGCTCTTTTCAGACAGGAGGAGCCTGACCTGGTATTTACAGATATCCGTATGCCTAAAATGGACGGTCTGGAACTGCTCCGGGAGATCAAAAGGGAAGACCCGGAAGCAAAAGTTATCATGGTTAGCGCGTATGCTGATTTTGAGTACGCAAAATCAGCTATAAAATTCGGGGCAGAGGGATATCTCCTGAAGCCCATAGAGGATGCGGAACTGGAAGAATTTCTGATGAAATTCAGGCAGCAGAGCACCAGAAAAAAGGAACATGCCATGTTCTCGGGAAAGGATATTGTGACCAGATTTATCGCCCAGAGTGTACAGGAGGAGGATGCAGGAAAGGACTTGCTGGCAGAGCGCATGTTTGGCAAAGTTTTCTGGAAATACCAGGTGCTGGTGCTTTGGTTTGCGGGGAGAAAGTATCCGGACCGGGAGGAATTCATGCTGTGGCTGCACAATATATACGGGCAGGAGGTCTGGACTGCTTTTCGACTGATAGAGCTTGAGAAAGACATCTGGATGATGGTTATGGGGGCAGACGGACAGAGCCGTTTTCGGCAGAAGCGCATTGTCCAGAAGCTTCCCAAAGAGGGATATGAATGCTATCTGGGCATAAGCGCAGAATGTCAGGAGCCGGGAGAACTGAAGTCCGCTCTTGCCCAGGCAACTGCGGCGGCGGAGAACAGGATTTACAGTGATGAGCATCTGCTGGAATACCGTGAGCTTGCCAAAATAAAAGCAGTGAAATATGAAATGACAGAAGAACAGAAAAATTTCCTGCAGATAGCTCTGGAGAGAAAGAGCAGGGACAGGATACAGTCTGCATTTAGCGAGATTTTTCGTGATATGGGGGAAAAAGGAAGGATCCATGTGGACAGTTTGGAGATATTTCTGGCACAGGCCGCTCTGATGATCCATCAGGCAGCTGGCAGGCCCATACCCAGACTTCGTCTGATAGATTTTGCCAACATGGAGGAGATGAAATCAAGGCTTCTGGAGACTGCTTTGGAATACTGTGCCTGCGGTCCGGAAGTCCGGTCTTCTAAAGGGGAAGATATTATCCGGGGCATGAAGGAGTATGCACAGAAAAATTATCACATGGATATCTCGGTCAGAATGCTGGCGGAAAAAGTTTTTTTTATGAATGCGGCCTATCTGAGCCATCTCTTTACAGAGAAAACAGGTATCAGCTATTCCGCATATATCCGCCGTTTAAGGGTGGAAAAAGCGAGAGAACTACTGGAGAGGGACGCTTACTCCATCACGGATATTGCGTCTATGGTGGGGTATAACGATACCTCCCAGTTTATACGGATATTTAAACAGGAGACAGGGATGACACCCAGAAAATTCAGGTGTCAGAGCCTAAAGGAAAATTGAGAGAGGACAGAACATGGAGGAGAGCAGAAGGAGATTTTATCAGAGCCTGCTGCACAGGGAGATCGCTCCGGCGCTGGGATGTACAGAGCCTGCGGCGGCAGCGCTGACAGCAGCCTGTGCTGCAAAATGCCTGGGATGTATACCGGAGGAGATCCTTGTCAGGACAAGCCAGTATATTCTGAAAAATGCCATGAATGTGGGAATTCCGGGCATCGGTATGACGGGTCTTGATATTGCGGTGGCACTGGGCGCATTGTCTGCCAGCCCCGAGAAGGAATTGATGATACTAAGCGGTATCAGTCCTGAAAAAAAGAGACAGGCAAAGACAATGACAGAGGAGGGGAAAGTCAGGATAGAGCTGGCTTCCACAGAGGAAAAAATCTATATTGAGGTACAGGTGCGGGCAGGCGCTGAGACGGCAAAGGCAATCACGGCAGAGGCACATAAAAATATTACATATGTAGAAAAAAACGGCAGGGTCTGTTACCGGAAGGAGCGGAAAATAAGAAAAGCGGAAGAGACTGCAGAGGAACCATATACGGTTACTCTTGAAGAAATCCTGGATTTTTCAGAACACACGGCTCTAGAGAATCTGGGATTTTTAAGAGAGGTCATACAGATCAACAGAGAGATCGCTCTGGAAGGGATCAGCCACAAATATGGTCTGCAGGTGGGAAAGAATCTCATGGACGGTACAGAAAACGGGCTTGTGGGACAGGATGCCGCCAACTATGCGGCGGCCATGACAGCGGCTGCCGCAGATGCACGGATGGCGGGATGTGAAAAACCTGTGATGAGTGCAGCCGGAAGCGGGAATCAGGGCCTGACAGCCACAATTCCCATCGCGGCTGTTGGTGAGAAGCTGGAACTGGGGGAGGAGAAGATCCTGCGTGCTCTGGCTCTCAGCATTTTGCTCACGGTACATACTAAACACTATCTGGGCAGACTTTCCGTTCTCTGCGGCTGCTCCATTTCCTCTGCCATGGGTGTGGCCTGCGGGATCGTTTTTATGCTGGGCGGGACATACGCACAGATGACCTGGGCGATCAACAGTATGGTGGCGGATATTTCAGGGGTTGTCTGTGACGGGGCAAAGCCCGGATGTGCCCTGAAAATAGCCACTGCGGTCCAGTCTGCTGTCCGGGCAGCCAATATGGCGCTGAACGGAAGCGGAGCAGACAGCCATGACGGAATTGTGCATGTCAATGCGGAGAAGACACTGGAGAATCTGGGAATCCTGGGAAACTGGGGTATGATGGATACGAACAGGATCATTCTAGAACTGATGCTGGAGAAACAGAAGATATAAAGGGGGAATATTATGGAGACTTCGGCAGTGGACCGCGAACTGGATGTGTGGCTTTCAGAAAAAGAAAATGACATGGTGGAGGATATAGCCTCCCTGGTGGAGATACCCAGTATTTCCGGGGGACGAAAGGGCAGTGCGCCCTATGGGAAAGCGTGCCGGGAGGTCCTTTTAAAGATACTGGAAATAGGCCAAAGATATGGCTTTCCCTGTCGTTCTTTTCAGGATAAATGTGCGGTCATCCAGTATGGGACTGGCAGAAAAACCGTAGGGATCTGGGGACATCTGGATGTGGTGCCTGAGGGAAACGGCTGGCTGTATCCCCCCTTTGCCTGTACCAGAAAAGGTGATATACTGATAGGCAGAGGTGTACAGGATAACAAAGGGCCGGTGATAGCCTTCCTGTACGCCATGCGGTATTTGAAAGAAAAAGGTTTTGTCCCGGTTGTGACATTTCAGCAGATATTGGGATGCAGGGAAGAACTGGATATGGAAGATGTGACTTCATATTTAAAAGAAAACCCGGCCCCGGATCTCTCTTTTGTGACAGACTGCGCTTTTCCTGTATGTTATGGGGAAAAAGGCATCTGCAGGGTGGAATTAATATCTGAAAGACTTGACGGAAACATGATCCTTGCGGGAGGAAGCGCTTCAAACAGCATCCCGGCATATGCGTCTGCCGAGATCCGGCTTGCAGACGGGGGGCAAAAAACCATACAGACGAAGGGGATTTCCGGACATGCGGCATTTCCCCTGGGAGCGAAAAATGCTCTGGGAATACTGGCAGAGAAAATAGCGGATGAATGCACAGAGGCCTGCATTCTCTCCGAAAGAGAAAAGGCAGTGCTGGAGTTTTTGAAAAAGGCCTGTGGAGAAGGATTTGGCAGGGAACTTAACATAGACTGTGAGGATCATATTTCCGGTGTGCTCACCGCATCGGGCACGGTTGTGAAGGCGGAGGGGGAAAGGATTGTTCTTGGGATGGATATCCGATATCCGGTTACAGCAAAAGTAGGAGAGATCCTGGAGAAGCTGGGAAATGAAGCCGGAAAATACGGGTTTTCCATCCGCAGATATGAGGATGATCCACCTTCTTACGTGGATAAGGATACACCGCTTGTCACCTGTCTTACAGAGGCCTATGAGGAAGTGATGAAAGACGGGAAAAAACCGTATGTGATGGGCGGAGGGACATATGCCAGAAAGATTCCAAATGCGGTGGGTTTCGGCCCCGGACTGGATTTTAATAGGAAGGAGGCCGAACTGCCGAAAGGACACGGGGACTGCCACAGCGCGGATGAGGTACAGTCGGTGAGCAGTCTGAAAATGGCAGTGCGCATTTATGTGAAAGCCTTGCAAAAACTTGATAAGCTGTAAAAAAACGAGATGCCGGCACAGTTTTCCCGGCATAGATTGAGACAGAGAAAGGGGAACAGCAAAATGAAAAAAATTGAAATTGGAAAAGGGAAGATCAGTGGGTCAGAGATAGGACTGGGGTGTATGAGAATCACAGGCCTTCCATCTGTAAAGGAAGTCAGAAACCTGGTGGATACAGCTATGGATTGCGGGATTGATTTTTTTGACCATGCGGATATCTATGCAGGAGGCGAGGCAGAGCAGGTTTTCGGACAGGCCATAGACCCAGGCATCAGAGAAAAGATGATCATTCAGACTAAATGTGCCATTCGCCCGGGCATCTGTTATGATTTTTCTAAAAAGCATATTCTGGAGTCTGTGGACAAAAGTCTGGCACGCCTTCAGACAGATTATATTGATATCTTGCTGCTGCACCGGCCGGATACTCTGATGGAACCGGAAGAAGTGGCAGAGGCTTTTGAAGAATTGGAAAGATCAGGGAAGGTGCGCTGTTTTGGCGTCAGCAACCAGAATGCCATGCAGATGGAACTTCTGAACCAATACTGCGGCGGAAAGATACTGATAGACCAGCTTCAGTTCAGCATTGCCCACTGCGATATCATCGATTCCGGGATCAATGTGAATGTACACAATGACGCAGGTGCCAACAGGGACGGAAGCGTTCTGGAATACTGCCGGCTGAAAGGCATCACTATTCAGGCCTGGTCACCGTTCCAGTACGGGATGTTTGAGGGAGTATTCCTCAACTGCGATAAATTTCCGGAGCTGAACCGCCTGATAGATGAACTTGCGGAAAAATATCAGGTCACAAACAACGCAGTTGCAGTCGCCTGGATCCTCCGCCATCCTGCCAGGATACAGACCATCGTGGGCAGTACCAGTCAGGAAAGAATACGCGGGATCTGTCAGGCATCTGATGTAAAACTCACCAGAGAAGAGTGGTATGCTTTATACATGGCAGCAGGAAAACAGCTTCCGTAAGCACAGGCAGTCCGAAATGACGAATTTCGGACTGCTTTTTCTATAAAATCATGGGAAACCCCCAATTTTCATGATTTTTACCATTCTTACTTGACTAATATTCCCAAAATGATTAAAATAGGTTGTGTGCGGGCTTTGCCCGCCGGCGTGATACGGCAGAGGGGGATACGCTTCTCTGTACAAGTCATACAACTACTTTTAGGAGGAATGTTCAAAATGGCAAAATGGGTTTACTTATTTAGTGAAGGAAACGCCAACATGAGAAACCTGCTCGGTGGTAAGGGTGCCAACCTGGCAGAAATGACCAACTTAGGTATGCCGATTCCGCAGGGCTTCACTGTTACAACTGAAGCTTGTACAAACTATTACGACAATGGCAAAAAAATCTCTGAAGAAATCCAGGGTCAGATCTTCGAGGCTCTGACAGAACTGGAAAAGATTCAGGGAAAGAAATTTGGAGATAATGAAGATCCGTTACTGGTATCTGTTCGTTCTGGTGCGAGAGCATCCATGCCTGGTATGATGGATACTATCCTGAACCTGGGTCTGAACGACATTGCAGTGGAAGGTTTTGCTAAGAAAACCGGAAACGCTAGATTCGCATATGATTCCTACAGACGTTTCATCCAGATGTATTCTGACGTAGTTATGGAAGTGCCGAAGTCTTTCTTTGAAAAGATCATTGATGAAGTAAAAGAAGCAAAAGGCGTTCAGTACGATACAGAATTGACAGTTGACGATTTAAAAGAGCTGGTTCAGAGATTCAAAGCTATCTACTCTGAGGAGATGAATGGCGAAGAATTCCCGCAGGATCCCAAAGAGCAGTTACTGGGAGCAGTAAAAGCTGTATTCCGTTCCTGGGACAACCCGCGTGCTATTGTATACCGCCGTATGAACGACATCCCGGGAGACTGGGGAACAGCCGTTAACGTACAGGCAATGGTATTCGGCAACATGGGTGAGACATCCGGTACAGGTGTTGCATTTACACGTAACCCATCCACAGGTGAAAAAGGTATCTATGGTGAGTACCTGATCAACGCACAGGGTGAGGACGTTGTTGCCGGTGTTCGTACACCGCAGCCGATCAGCAAACTGGCAGAAGATCTGCCGAAATGCTACAGACAGTTCATGGAGCTGGCTATGAAACTGGAAAACCATTACCGCGATATGCAGGATATGGAATTCACCATTCAGGAAGGAAAACTGTACTTCCTGCAGACACGTAACGGTAAGAGAACTGCTCCGGCAGCTATCCAGATCGCCTGCGACCTGGTAGACGAAGGCATGATCACACCGGAAGAGGCAGTTTGCCGTATCGAAGCTAAATCCTTAGACCAGTTACTGCATCCTACCTTTAATGCAGAGGCGTTAAAAGCAGGCGAAGTAATCGGTTCCGCTCTGCCGGCATCTCCGGGTGCAGCAGCAGGTAAAGTTTACTTCACAGCTGACGAAGCAAAAGCTGCTCACGAAGCAGGCGAGAGAGTTATCCTGGTTCGTCTGGAGACATCTCCGGAAGATATCGAGGGTATGCACGCTGCTCAGGGTATCCTGACTGTTCGTGGCGGTATGACTTCTCATGCAGCCGTAGTTGCACGTGGTATGGGAACATGCTGTGTATCCGGATGCGGAGAGATCAAGATCAACGAAGAAGAGAAATGGTTCACATTAGGCGGATATACATTCAAAGAAGGCGATTACATCTCTCTGGATGGAACATCCGGTAAGATCTATAAAGGCGACATTCTGACAGAAGAAGCTTCTGTAGGCGGAAACTTCGGCCGTATCATGAGATGGGCTGACCAGTTCCGTAAACTGCAGGTTCGTACCAATGCGGATACACCGGTTGATACAGAAAACGCAGTAAAACTGGGTGCAGAAGGTATCGGTCTCTGCCGTACAGAGCATATGTTCTTTGAGCCGGAACGTATTCCGAAGATCCGTAAGATGATCCTGTCCGACAATGTAGAAGCAAGAGAAGCAGCACTGAATGAGCTGATCCCTTACCAGAAAGCAGACTTCAAGGCTATGTACAAAGCCCTGAGAGGACGCCCGATGACTGTTCGTTATTTAGATCCGCCGCTTCATGAGTTCGTTCCTACAGATCCGGAAGATATCAAGGCTCTGGCTGAAGATATGGGACTGACTGTAGAAGAAGTACAGGCGAAATGTGATGACCTGCACGAGTTCAACCCAATGATGGGACATCGTGGATGCCGTCTGGCAGTGACCTATCCGGAAATCGCTAAGATGCAGACAAGAGCCGTGATCGAAGCTGCGATCGAAGTAAAAGAAGAGATGGGATACGACATCGTTCCGGAGATCATGATCCCGTTAGTAGGCGAGAAGAAAGAGCTGAAATTCGTTAAAGATGTTGTTGTTGCAACAGCAGAGGAAGTTATGAAAGAGAAAGGCGAATACATCAACTACCATGTAGGAACCATGATCGAGATTCCTCGTGCGGCCCTGACAGCAGATGAGATCGCTGAAGAAGCAGAATTCTTCTCCTTCGGTACCAATGACTTAACTCAGATGACATTCGGCTTCTCCCGTGATGACGCTGGTAAGTTCTTAGGTTCCTACTACAGCAACAAGATTTATGAATCTGACCCATTTGCAAAACTGGATCAGACAGGCGTAGGCCAGTTAGTACAGATGGCTGCAGAAAAAGGACGTAAGACTAACCCGACTCTGAAAATGGGTATCTGCGGCGAGCACGGCGGAGATCCGTCTTCTGTAGAATTCTGCCACAAAGTTGGTCTGAACTACGTTTCCTGCTCACCGTTCCGTGTGCCGATCGCAAGACTTGCAGCAGCACAGGCAGCGCTGAATAATAAATAATCTATTTTGCCAATAGAATAAATGTACGCGAAAGCGTATTGTGTCCAAGCAGAGGCTCCCTCGTATGAAAATACGGGGGAGTTGTTTTTAAATACAGGCAGTAAGACTGCAGGAATCAGGAAAGGCAGGACCTAAAATGCGGCAGCCATTCTTTTTAGAACATATGGTAAATTTGATCCATGCGCCTTTTTATGTCTTTGACGACCGGAAACAAATGATACAAAAATTTGGCGGCAGAGAGATAGAAACAATTCTATTTGAAAAAAATCCGGAATTGCTGCAGAAAGCGTATTCCAAGAAAAACGAAGAACATCCTGTTATCTTTACAGACAAAGTTCTGGTATTCGCAGTGTTTGACAGGGGTCTGGCAGAGAAAAGCATAATGATCGCCGGGCCTGTCACCATAGGACGTCTGAGTCAGGAAACCCTGATACAGCTTCGCAGGGAATATAAACTGGGAAGGAAGAGTGGATATACCCCTCCTGTGTGTCCCCTGGATAAGTTTGTCTCAGGAGTCCTGTTGCTGCACTGGCATCTGACAGGACAGGAACTGACATCGGCTGAACTTTGGCAGAAGAATCAGCAATATTATACGGCGACCTTGAATATCCAGAACCGCATCTCCCAGGATATTTTTATGAGGCAGGAGAATGCAGGGCTTCACAATCCCTACGAACAGGAACTCAGAGAACTGGACAGTATTGAAAAGGGAGATACAGAGGCTTTGACCCGAAGTATCTCGGAGACATATGAGGGAGAGATCGGAATTCTTGCAAAGGATCCCCTCCGCTCCCATAAAAATGTAGCGGTGGGTAATATTACATTGGCCTCAAGGGCTGCCATCCGGGGAGGGATCAGTGTAGAGAAATCGTTTTCCATGGCTGACAGCTTTATACAGCAAGTGGAAGAAATTGATAATGTGCCGGAGGTGGAGGCATTTAAGAGGGAATCCCAGTATTTTTATGCCAGGCTTGTAAATGAGGAAAATACCCGGGGAGGAGAAAAGCAGAATGTCAGAGCCAATCCTCTGATCGGACAGGTTAAGGATTATATTTTCAACCATCTGCACGATACCATTCAGGTGTCGGATATTGCCGCGTACATACAGGTGAATCCGGATTATCTCTCCCATCTGTTCAGCTCCCAGGAAAAAATGACCATTACCAATTATATCCGTCAGGAGAAGGTGAGAAGAGGGGAGAATCTTTTGAAATATTCTGATTACAGGGTCCAGGAAATTGCGTTTTATCTGGGATTTTGTTCCCAGAGCCATTTTGCCAGAGTATTTCAGCAGATTGTGGGCATGAATCCGAATGAATACCGTAAGAAATTCGGAAATAGGAAAAAATGGAAAATGAAATAAGATTTGTGACTAACAGCTAAGATATGTGATATATCTTAGCTGTTTTTTTCTTTATAATCATAAAAGGTAAAGGCATGGCTGTGAGCAGGACATGCGTCCCAACAGTGATTGGGAAAGTACCGAAAAGGAGATTAGGAGGAAAGAAAATGAAAGGTTTTAAGAGAGGAATTGCTGCAGCGACTACGGCGGCACTCTGCCTGACATCCATACCGATGAATGGGCTTTGCCTGGTTTCTGCGGCAGAACCGGACAGGACAGTTAAGCTTCAGCCCGGTCTGGCATCCACCTTCCATGACACCAATGAAGACGGTCTCGGTGAATTTGAAGGATGGGGAACATCACTTTGCTGGTGGGCCAACCGCATTGGCTACAGTGACGCAATGACAGAAAAAGCGGCAGAGGTGTTCTTCAGCGATAAGGGGCTGGATATGAATATCGGCCGTTATAATGTGGGCGGCGGTGATCATGTGGGAGTACCTACAGAAGTGCCGGTTAATGAAAAGGCACTGTTTTACGATCTTGAAACAGAGGGGTATAAACCGCAGTATTCGGGATCTAAAATGGCAGTGAGTGAGAATTCTGCCATGAAGGACCTGCAGTATACAGTATCTGACGCTGATTTTGGCATCACAAAGGGAAATAAGGTTGGGACTTTTAAGTCGATTGGCTGGATCAATAAGTTGGGGGATACACCAGGTGACGGAGATAATCTTCGCTACACAGTCAATGCAAAAGAGGAAGGCAAATATACTGTAAAACTGTTATTGACCCTTACAGGCAGCAATAAAAGGGATGTGGCTGTCCGGGTGAATGACAGTGAGGATCATATTGTAGACGCAGACACCATCAACAAGAATCTGATCGCGTCAGGCAATAATAATCTGCTGTTTTTAGTAACAATTCCGGATGTGAATTTGAACGCCGGAGAGAACACGCTTAACATTGCAGGGAAAAATGACTGGACACTGGATTTTGTGAAGATGGCAGTCATCAAATCCGGTGAGGAAGGGACACTGCCGGAGGGTGAAGAATATCTTCACAGTCCCCATATTACACGTTCCGATTCCGCAGTTCCCGGATATGCAGTGGATGTTACCAAAATTGATACTAGTAAACATGAGTTGTCATGGTATGAGGATAATTTTGACAGAGCTGACGAGGAATGCGGATACGCATGGAATTATAACTGGGATGCAGATGTGAACCAGCTTAATATTTTAAAAGCGGCAGCAGAAGCCAGCGGCGAGGATTTCATAGCGGAGGCCTTCTCCAACTCTCCGCCGTACTTTATGACAAACAGCGGATGCAGTTCAGGAGCTGTAGATGCCAACAAGGACAATCTGCGGTCTGACTCCTATCATGCCTTTGCTGCGTATATGGCGGATGTGATCGAGCATTGGAATGATGAAGATGTCATCACATTCCAGAGTACCACCCCGATGAATGAGCCGTATACAAGTTATTGGGGCGCATACAGCAACAAGCAGGAGGGGTGCCATTTTGACCAGGGGGAATCCCAGTCAAAGATTATAGAGGCATTGAATGAAGAGCTGAAGAAAAAAGAGATTGACATTATAATCTCAGGAACAGATGAGACAAGCATTGATACAGCCATTACTTCCTACAATGCCCTCTCTGATGAAGCAAAGAATATTATCCAAAGAATCGATACCCATACATACGGCGGCTCCAAACGCTCCGAACTGAAAGCTCTGGCTGAAGACCAGGAGAAGAATCTGTGGATGTCAGAGGTGGACGGTGCCTACACAGCAGGGACCAATGCGGGAGAAATGAGCGCGGCTCTCGGCATGGCAAAAGCCATGATGCAGGATGTAAACGGACTGAACGCTAGTGCCTGGATCCTCTGGAATGCCATTGATATGCATGTGGATAAGGAGATTACAACCAGCAGTGACGCTGACTATGCAAGCCTGGATGAGCTGTACAGGAGAGTGGATATGAACAGTGGTTACTGGGGCATTGCCATAGGTGATCATGACAATGAAGACATCCTGCTTACAAAGAAATATTATGCGTACGGACAGCTTTCCAGATATATCCGTCCCGGCTATACGATCATCGGTTCCAGTGATGATACACTGGCAGCATATGACCCGGAAGGCGGAAAAGTTGTAGTCGCAGCAGTGAATACTTCAGGTGAGGACAAAACCTGGAAATTTGATCTATCCAGCTTCAGTACCATGGGTGACAACGTGACTGCCATTCGTACCAGCGGTTCTCTTAAAGATGGAGAAAACTGGGCAGATGTTTCCTCAGATGGTGATATTATTGCAGATACAGTTAAAAAAAGTATTACTGCCACACTGAAAGCAAATTCTATTACCACTTATACTGTGGATGGTGTTACTTATGACAGCACGGCAGAAGAGATTACTAAAATAGAGGATGTAAACGTATATACCATAGAAGACATTCCGGCTGTACTGCCCGAAACAGTGCAGACAGTTACCAATAAAAACAATACCATGGAAAAGAAAGTGACATGGAATCTTGAGGGAGTGGATCTGACCCAGAGCGGAGATGTCACAGGTAGCGTGGAAGGCACAACATTGACAGCTACAGCCAAAATACAGGTTGTGGCACCCAATATGATTTATTTTATTGACTGCAACAGCCCGGAATCACCTAAATACGCGGCTATGGATCAGTATGCGGACCTTCTTAATGAAAAGGCGGATCAGGCATATACAGAAGGTTCATGGGGCTATCTGGATGCTTACGGGAAGTATAATGGTGATGTAAAGGATGAATACGATACAGGCTGGTATGCGAATTCCGGCCAGACGATCAAGTATACAGTACCCCTTGATGTCGGAAAGTATAATGTCACCTTTGGTTTTAAAGAATGGTGGAGAGATAGCAATAAATCCCGTAAGATGACAATATCTGCAACACAAGAAAGCGGTACAAAGGAGCTTGGATCCTCCAATACATGGAACGGCGGTAATTGGTGGAATTCCGATACTTTTGAACTGGTTTGTGAGGAGACGGGAGATGTAACATTTAGTATTGAGAAGCAATCCGGACAGCCGGATCCGGTGCTTTCTTTTATCCAGATTCAAAAAGTTCTGGATTTAGATGAATTAAAAGCAGCTCTGAAAGCAGCTTCCGAAGTGGAAAGAGGCCTTTATCCGGCAGCGAAACTGGCAGTTCTGGATGCGGCAGTAGAAGCAGGTAAAGCTCTTGCTCTGAAAGCATCCACAACACAGGAAGAGCTTACAGATAGCGCCAAAGCCATCACAGATGCTATTGAAGCACTGGGCACAGGATACACGGAGGAGGAAATCGCAGCAAATGATCATGTTCTGTATCTGGTAAACTGCGGTACTTCTGATGCATCAGTGATTCCGGAAAATTATATTCTCGGCTTATATCAGTCTAATGTGGATCAGGAGTATGCAGCAGATGCAGACACCGGCTTAAGCTGGGGGTATGAGCCGAATGATGAGAATACAAAGATTGTAAACGGCGGCAAAAACGCAACGGATATAACGGAAAGTTATATTTATATGGCAGATACAGGTATCACATTTGTCAAAGATGTCAGCGGCTTCAAATATAAATTTGAACTTCCTGACAGAGCAAACAGCGATTATGCTGTGACATTAGGATTTAAAAATCCATGGGATACAAGAGATGTAGATATCAAACTGGAAGGGGAAACTGTTGAAAGTGATTTGACCCTGACAAAATCACAGTTGATCGAAAAGACTTATAAAACAGAGGTTACGGACGGAGAGCTGAACGTGATGGTCCACAGTCCGAAACGTACAAACCAGTACGGAGACCCTGTACTCAGCTATATTATTGTCAAGGCAGTTGCCGCATATACAACGGACAGGATCACAGAAGTGATCGCATCTTACCAGTCAGCCATGGAGGGGCACAGCTATTCCGAATCAACAAAAGGAGCTTTTGATGAAGCGGTACAGGAAGCTCAGGCATTGGTTGATAACGGATCCACCGATCAGAAGGCTATCAAAAATGCGCTGAATAAATTGGAAGAAACGTACAATGCTTTGAAAGAGATCTATACCTATTCTTCTATCACAGGCACAAACGGGGCACAGTTGTTTGATAACAACGGCAATAAGATCCAGGCGCACGGCGGACAGATCCAGCAGTTTACCATCGACGGGGAAACCAAATATTATTGGTATGGTGAAGATAAAACAAATGGTTACCGCCCGGTTGTAGGGGTTCATTTGTATACTTCTTCAGATTTATATAACTGGACAGATGAGGGTGTCGTGCTGAGAAGTATTCCGGTATCTGAGGAAGACTATGGAAAAGACCAGACAGATGGTTACAAAGCAGATCTTACTATCTTTGAAACAGATGAATATTTTAAAAATCTGTATGGCGAATATGCAGACCAGGACCCGGATGATACGGACAACTACAGCAGTAAGCTGGAAGAGGTTTACTGGAATCTGGCTGAGGACAGAACCGTTATTGAGCGGCCAAAAGTTTTATACAATGATGCAACCGGAAAATATGTAATGTGGTTCCACGCAGATGGGCGTACACCTACAAGCAGTGCTGATTATGGAAAAGCAAGAGCCGGAATTGCCATCAGTGACAGCCCAACCGGACCGTTTAAGCTGCTGGGAACTTATAAGCTTCATGACAGTAAAGATGCTAATCACAGTTGGGATAACGTTGGCGGGGCAGTACGTGATATGAACCTGTTTAAAGATGAGGACGGACAGGGATATGTCATCTATTCATCAGATGGAAACCTGACAACTTATATTGCAAAATTAAATGATTCTTATACAGGCCTGATCGCAGACCCGAAAGAGGCTGTGGAGGGTACAGGCAAAGATGCAGAAGAACTGAGAGAATCCGACTATACAAGAAACTTTATTGATGCGTCAAGAGAAGCACCGGCGATGTTTAAGTACAAAGGAAAATACTATATTGTCAACTCAGGATGTACGGGATGGGCACCAAATAAAGCCCAGTATGCCGTAGCAGACCATCCTTTGGGACCATGGACTGTGATGGGGGATCCCTGTGTAGGCGATTCGAAAGGGACAACCTTTGACACTCAGAGCACTTGTGTATTCCCTGTAGATGCGGAGAAGGGCAAATTTATTTACATGGGTGACCGCTGGTATGATCCGGACACAGGAGGAGATTTAAGTGATTCCAGATATGTATGGCTTCCAGTTGAATTCCTTCCAGGTGATCAGATCCAGTTAAAAGACTATGCGGATTGGACGCTGGAAGAACTGGAAAACAAAGCCAGCTTTGAAATTGTCAGCGGCCTTCCAACGGTTGTGAGTTCTGTATCTGAAATCCAAGAAGTTCTTCCGAGTACAGTTGTGGTTGATTTTGGAAGTACAACTGCTGAGATGGATGTGACATGGGATCTGGGTACTCTGGCTGAGGATAAGCTGGGTATTGCGGCAGTGACAGGAATCCTGACTGACGGAAACCGGAAATTTACACATAATATAAGCATTGTAAATCCAAAATTAATCTATTTCTTTGACAGCGGTGCAGATACTTCTGAGTATTATGATACAGTAAATGCAAATCTGTTAGGCAGATTAAGGAACGGGGCACCGGACGGAGCTTATACAGAGGAGAACGGCGCTGGATATACTGGTGTGACACAGTCCCAGGATAAGGATAACTATGATTTAGGACACCGTTCCGGTGATAATTACCTCTCAAATGGATGGTGGGCGGCATCCGGTAAGAACATTGAATATGCATTTGACCTGGAGCCAGGTACCTATACAGTGTCTGCAGGATTCCAGGAATGGTGGAATACCAGCAGGCCGTCAAAAATGACCATTAAATCAGGGGACAAGATCTTAAAAGAAAAAGCATTCACAGTTTATAACACAAGTACAGACCTCCAGGTAAATCAGACATTTGAAGTGACGGAGGAAAATGCTGGAAGGATTACCGTGACAATCAGTAAAACCGGAAATCCGGACCCTGTGCTTAGTTGGATTGCAGTGACACACGATGACGCTTCAGTAAACAAAGATAAACTGGAAACATTGATCACAGCGGCAGGCGCTTTAAAGAAAGAGAATTATTCAGAAGCAACCTGGGCAGTTCTTTCCTCAGCACTGGATGAAGCGATAAAAGCTGCTGAAAATGAAGAGGACCAGAAAGCAGTAGATGAGGTGGTCAGAGCACTGCTGGCAGCCATGGAAGGTTTGGAAAGCACTGCTGATAAAGATGAGCTTCAGAAATTAGTGGATGAAGTGAATGGATTTGATCATTCCATTTATACTGCTGCATCCTGGAGTGAATATGAGGCTGTTGTAGGACAGGCAAAAACAGATGCGCAGAGAGTTCTTGACGATCATACGGCAATAAAAGAAGATGTGGATGCAGCAATCAAAGCCCTGCATACAGCATTTGAAGACGGAAAAGAAAAATTAGTCACCATTCAGTCTGTACTGGAATCCGGAATTGCGGAAAACAGAATTTCGGAGAGCAGCAAGGACAGCTATACAGAAGAAAGCTGGGCAGATTATCAGACAGCATTAGAAGCTGCTGAAAAGTTAATGGGGTCTAATGATGAAGCTGCTGTAAATGCAGCCATTGAAATTCTTGCGGAGGCAAGAAAAGCACTGGTTCAAAAGCCGGAGCATGTGGTGGATAAGACAGAACTGATCGAGGCAATTGCTGAAGCACCCGCAGAGGAGGAGGCCGGTCTGTACACGGCAGCTTCCTGGACACCTTACGCAGCAGCACTTACAGAGGCTTTAAATGTGCGTGATAATGAACAGGCAGGGCAGCTTGATGTCGACAGTGCTTTGGCAGTATTGATACAGGCTCAGGAAAAGCTGGTGACATTAGAAGATAAACTGGCAGGCATCATTAAAAAATACAGTGCCGGTATTTCTTCTGAAGAAACCTACACAGCAGAAAGCTGGTCGGCATATGCAAAGGCGCTTGCAGCGGCAGCAGAGCTTCAGGGCAAGGACGGCCTCACAGAAGAGGAAATAGATACGGCAGAGGCAATACTGGCAGAGGCGTATCGTGGACTTGTTCCGGCAGAAATAATTACAGTACACAATGAAGCGTTAAAAGCAGTGATCGAGCAGACAGAACAGTTGAAAAAAGAGGATTACACAGAAGAGGCCTGGACTGTATTTACAGAAGCACTCAGCAAAGCCCAGGGTGTTTATGACAATGAAGAGTCATCTCAGGAGGAAGTAAATACAGCGGTTTCTGCACTTACGGATGCAATCGCGGAATTGAAAAAGCATCCGGCAGTAACAGAAGAAAAGACTGATAAATCTGCATTGCGTGCACTTTTAGAACAGGCTTCACAATTGAAAAAAGACGATTATACAGGGACAACCTGGGAGAAATTCCAGAAAGCCTTCGATGATGCGTCAAACATCAATGAAAGTGACAAGGCTACACAGGAGCAGATTGATACAGCCACAGCAGCTTTGAAAGCAGCAATGGATCAATTGGAAAAAGTTAACGCAGGACCAAATGAAAAGCCGAAAGCGCCGTCTGATAATAAAAATAACGGTACCGGCGGCAAAAAGACAAACACTCCAACCAGCGGAGGAAGCCAGAAAGGAACTTCTTCCGCAAAAACCGGAGATGAAACGCCTATCGGTATGTTTGCAGGCTTTGGAGCTGTGGCACTGATCGCTATCTTCGCTTGTACACTCAGCATTTTGAGGAAAAGAAAAAAATATAATTAATTTTAACAATTTACAGCAAATAGCTTCACTTATTATTTTACATACTCCCGGCAGAAGATTTTTTTCTGCCGGGAGTATGAGACAGAGATAAAAGACTCTGTTGAATTGGTAAATATTTTTGATATTTGGAATAAAAATATCAGCAAGCAAAAGAATACTCCGCACATTTGTGCAGGGTATTCTTTTTTTGCAGTGCGAATGTCAAGTGAACATGAAATACCAGGGGGATTCGCACCTATATTTTATTGGAAAAAATATGATATATGTGTTAGAATAAAAAATAGATATATAGAATATGTGATAAGTGTGCAAAATTCCTATGAGTAATATGGAACATTTGGGAGATTTTGCTGTCACTCTCTGCGAGGAGAGTGTGGATTGAAATGTTCCGCCGGTCGCTCATAATCAACTACGTAACCGTCACTCTCTGCGAGGAGAGTGTGGATTGAAATTTCTCTTTCTATAATGTATTTACAGCCACCGCCAGGTCACTCTCTGCGAGGAGAGTGTGGATTGAAATACTGCCGATAATGGAGAAACGCCAGGCAAATGGGTCACTCTCTGCGAGGAGAGTGTGGATTGAAATAGTGTCTCAAAAAATGGTGGAAAACAGCCCCTGGGTCACTCTCTGCGAGGAGAGTGTGGATTGAAATCCTAAAATCCTGGTCCTGGATGAGCCGACTTCCGGGTCACTCTCTGCGAGGAGAGTGTGGATTGAAATTTGTTTTACATTTATCGAACGGATCTGCAGCCGGTCACTCTCTGCGAGGAGAGTGTGGATTGAAATATATTATCCGTCTTTCTCCCGGCTTTCCCGGCCGGGTCACTCTCTGCGAGGAGAGTGTGGATTGAAATTTTGCGGCTTTCTGGTCTTTATCAAATTTTAGGCGGTCACTCTCTGCGAGGAGAGTGTGGATTGAAATCTCATATCATAGTCAACATTGGATTTGGCTCTCTGGTCACTCTCTGCGAGGAGAGTGTGGATTGAAATTGCAAGTACAGGTAAATTTAAATATTGTACTTATGTCACTCTCTGCGAGGAGAGTGTGGATTGAAATACATACTGACCTGCGTTGATATGATATCCTCTTTCGTCACTCTCTGCGAGGAGAGTGTGGATTGAAATCCCTCAGTGCGTCAGGGAGCACATCCGCCGTGGGTCACTCTCTGCGAGGAGAGTGTGGATTGAAATTGTTAAATACCAGTTTTTCTCATTTGTAGTAAGTGGTCACTCTCTGCGAGGAGAGTGTGGATTGAAATGTTGTATGTATCCCGGATTTTCTGGCATTTCTCAGTCACTCTCTGCGAGGAGAGTGTGGATTGAAATTAAAGCCGCATCGACCAATGGTTCGAGTGCATTTTGTCACTCTCTGCGAGGAGAGTGTGGATTGAAATAAAATCAGTGGACCTTCAGATGTCACCCTACAGGGTCACTCTCTGCGAGGAGAGTGTGGATTGAAATTCTTTTTAACTTATCATAATCAGACTCTATCTGAGTCACTCTCTGCGAGGAGAGTGTGGATTGAAATCATTTTCCGGTCACAGAACCAGATCGTGAAGGTGTGTCACTCTCTGCGAGGAGAGTGTGGATTGAAATTTTTTGAAGTGATCGGAATCTGAATTTTTGAACCGTCACTCTCTGCGAGGAGAGTGTGGATTGAAATTTACTTATTGGTGGTGGTCGGCGTGCTGGCCTTGTCACTCTCTGCGAGGAGAGTGTGGATTGAAATTTCCATGAAATTAAAGATCCCTTTTTCAGTTCTGTCACTCTCTGCGAGGAGAGTGTGGATTGAAATAAATTAGGTTATGTATGTCCGTCAGAAAATGGTTGTCACTCTCTGCGAGGAGAGTGTGGATTGAAATTGGAGGTTCCGGAAGGCGGAGAATTAAAGCATGGTCACTCTCTGCGAGGAGAGTGTGGATTGAAATAGTCCGGATACCCTCTTTACGAATCCGAAAAATCCGTCACTCTCTGCGAGGAGAGTGTGGATTGAAATTATCCCGTCTACTCGCTGCGCCTCACCCCCTGAGCGTCACTCTCTGCGAGGAGAGTGTGGATTGAAATGTCTGTTGATGAATTGAAAACATGGCTTGCAAACGTCACTCTCTGCGAGGAGAGTGTGGATTGAAATGAAACTTCTCATATTTATCCCCCTTATAATCGTATTGTCACTCTCTGCGAGGAGAGTGTGGATTGAAATGCAATGATAAGTTTCTTTCATATAATCAAAAAAGGTCACTCTCTGCGAGGAGAGTGTGGATTGAAATCCTACTGACAGAACACGTCTGGCAACAGCCTCCCGTCACTCTCTGCGAGGAGAGTGTGGATTGAAATTTTTGCAAAGTGCTAAACCTCACGGCAGACCGAAAGTCACTCTCTGCGAGGAGAGTGTGGATTGAAATCGGTCTGACCGTTTCATTTACAGAGATTGCTTTGGTCACTCTCTGCGAGGAGAGTATGGATTGAAATTTTAGACTGGTATGTCAAAACATACCCCGAGAGGTCACTCTCTGCGAGGAGAGTGTGGATTGAAATAAGGAAACAGAATGGTAAAAAGGTGGTGAAGGGGAAGTCACTCTCTGCGAGGAGAGTGTGGATTGAAATGGTGAATGGCTGTTTGCGGGACTACTCGAAGACAGTCACTCTCTGCGAGGAGAGTGTGGATTGAAATGGGTTGTAGCCTTTGAGCATAAGCAGGATCTCGAGTCACTCTCTGCGAGGAGAGTGTGGATTGAAATGACTGTATCTTAGGGAAGGTGTCGGCACAGATAGTCACTCTCTGCGAGGAGAGTGTGGATTGAAATCGGTGTTTAAGATGATAATAGAGCTCTTGGCTCCGTCACTCTCTGCGAGGAGAGTGTGGATTGAAATTCAAAAGGATGGTTGTCAGGTGGCAGAGATAAAAGTCACTCTCTGCGAGGAGAGTGTGGATCGAAATTCCCGAAGTGAGAGGATTTAAGCATAAGTTCCCAGACAATTCTCATATAGTCATATGCGCCAATCTTCACAATCAGGGGCAAAATGTATATATACTACTTCAGTCCATTCCTTTTAACATCAAGCAATATTTTCAACAATATTTTACACTCAAAATTTCTTATACTGAAAAATGCAAATTTACATATTGCTTTATAACAAATTCATTGACACAAATAGAAAATCTAACTATAATAATGGCACAGTAACCCAATAATTTATATACAGCGTTAGTCCATGGCTGACGCTGTTTTCTATACAGGTACCTTGTTAAGGATATGACCAGCTCTGCATCTGCTGCTGTTTTTTAGTCATAAACAGTCTCAGTTGAACTGCTGACATGCTGCGTGCTGCTGCATCAAACTGTGAAAAATAGTAAAATCAGCGCAGTATAGTTGAGCATTCCACATCGTACCTGACACAGGTTTTGCGTCTGGGCGCGGACAAATAAAACTGTTGGAGGATACATATGGCAACGATCAAGGAAATTGCAAAGGCATGTAATGTCTCAATCTCAACGGTTTCCAATATTCTGAACGGCAAGGAAAAGGCCAGGCAGGAGACAAAGGAATTAGTTCTGCAGAAGGCAAAAGAGATGAATTATGTGCCAAACTACATGGCAAAAAATTTAAAACAGAAAAATACCAAAACGATTGGAATCATAGCAGAAGATCTGACTATATTTCATACGCCCACTATTGTGGATGGGATCAGCGCCTGTCTGGAGAAAAAAGGATATACTCTGCTCATGGGCAACATGAGGATGTATCAGAAATATGGCAATGCATTTTATACATTTAAAGAGTACAGCGGTCTGGTCCAGGAAGAAATACAGGAGATGCTTGCAAAACGGGTGGAAGGCATCATTTATGTGGAGGGGCATTATCACGTGATGGACCATATCCCGGAATTATTTGCAGTTCCCACCGTCGCGGTATATGGAAAAGTGGACAGCCGGGAGGTGCCATCCGTTATATATGATGATGAACAGGGAGGGTATGAAGCTGCCAAAGCACTGATTTCTATGGGACATAGAAAAATAGGAGTCATTACTGGCAGCCGTCAAAGTTTCCATACCATAGAACGTATGCGGGGATTTATGAAAGCACTTTTTGATCATGAAATTCCTTTTAACCCCTGCTGGGAAATAAATGGAGAGTGGAACCGGGAAGATGGGTATGCGGGTGCGGAACAATTAGTGCGGCAGGGGGTCACTGCGATTTTTTCCATGAATGATATTATGGCAGGCGGCATTTACGACTATATAAATGAAAAAGGCATGAGGATAGGGAAAGATTTATCTGTGATTGGCTTTGATGACAGAGAAATCAGCGAAGCGTTTTACCCAACACTTTCCACAGTGGCCCTTCCACTGAATCATATGGGGAGTATCGCTGCAGAACTTTTAACTGAGCGTCTGGAAGGAAAGAAGGGCAGTGGGGAAAAGAAAGAATACAAGATTCCCTGTCAAGTCATTAACCGTAATTCAATTTGTAAAATCAAGTAAATGAAATATCTGTTTCATAGAAATGGAATATCTGCTTCATAAAATTCAGTAGAAGCAAAATATCATATCTTTCTCAGCATATCTCATACATCAGGATCGTTCAAACTGACATCAGCCGATACCTCTCACAGAAACAACAGGATTCAAAGGCGTTAGTGGTATGAACAGATGAGAAAGGTAAAACGTTACACTTAAAATACAAAATATTTTCTAGGTAAAATATGTTAATGCGATAGAATTGTTAGAAAATAAACCGTATAATAAAGAAGATATAAAGCAAAAGGGTACAAGTCCTCTGAAAATTGTAGACTTGTACCCTTTTTGCACTGCAAAATATTAAAGTAAAACGAATTAATTTGTAATTGTTGCACAAAAAATACTGTGCAAAATCTTGTATTTATTACAAAAAAACAGTGATAAATGAGAAAAATATTGTATATCACCTGATTGTAAAGTATAATTCTCCCATAGTTAGTAAAACGTTTTAAAAGAAGGGAGATCAAGATGAAAAAGAAACAGAATGCACTCTCAGGTCTATCTTTTGTCCTGACAGCAGCCATGGCTCTTGGAACCTGCCTGCCTTATCTGGGTTCTATAGAGATAAAAGCGGCAGCAAAAGAGTTCATTGCGGAGAAGACAGATAAGGGATATCATCTGCGCAATGAATATTTTGATGTAGAAACCGGCGAGTACGGGGAAATCACATCTCTGAAAATTGTAGGAGATGAATACGATACCAATTATGTTATGAATGTCAGTGATAATCCTAAACAGGACACATCTGCCCATGAATGGATGGGGGATTTGATGTTCAAAACGAAGAAGAGCGGAGAGGAAAACTGGACAGAAGCGCTGACCAATTCCTCCGATGCCGGAAGAAGTGTGGAACTCAAAGACAATAAGATCGTGGTGACATACGACAACACAAAAACAGAAGGGGAGAGAGCCATCAGAGACTTTAAGCTGGTGGAAACCTATTCCCTGACAGATGACCAGCTTCGGTGGGAGATCACTGTGGAAAATACCACAGATACAGATTTGATCTTTGGTGACTTCGGTGTTCCCCTTGCTTTTCATGAAATTTGGGTAAATCAGGGGGAAGCATATGAAGCCTGCACAGTGGACCACAGCTTTGTGGGGAAAGATTCCTCCTATGTGTATGCCACAAGACCAAGCGGGGACGGACATTTTCTGCTCATGACACCGGATACAGAGACTGGTGCAGGGTTTGAATATCAGGACCACTGGCAGATAGGACAGAGAAGAGCAGAGGAAAAAGAATGGTGCATGGATCAGGCAGACTGGGCAAACGGCCTGAATGTGTTTTATATCCATTCAGATGCCATAAGTGCTGATGAAAAGTCCGGAAACAAAGGATATATGGAAAGTTCCAGTATGACATTGGAGTCAGGAAAAAGCAAAACATACGCCTTTGAATTCACCGGTGTAGCAGATGAGGCAGAGATGAAGGATACTCTGTATGAAGAAGGTATTATGGATGCTGTGGCTGTTCCGGGAATGACATTTTCAAGAGATATGCCGGCGAAAATGTATCTGCATACCAAGGCTGCAGCAGAGGACATCTCTTTTGAATTCCGCTGTCCTCATACAAACAACCTTCATCAGGGCGCCAACACGGTTTCCAATAACCTGTCCTGCGAGAGAACAGAGGACAATACCTATGCTGAATTTGTAGAGACAAAGATCATAGATGGGGAACAGTACCACATTTACAACATTGCATTCGGGGATCTGGGACAGAATGACATTATTGTGAACTACAGACAGAATGGGGAAGATAAGACAACCATGCTGCAGTTTTACATGATGGATGATCTGCAGTCCGCTCTGGATCTGCATTCCGATTTTCTACTGAAAACCCAGTGAGATGCGCCGGGAGCTATCCAGGACAAAGTATTTGATGACTGGATGATGGACAGTAAGTCAAAAAGAGGTTCCTTTGATGGTTATTGGGGCTGGGGCGATGACTGGGGATATGTCCACGGAGAATATCTGGCGGAGATGAATTCTTATAATCCAGTGGAGGAGCAGGTACAGGCTCTGGACGAATATCTGGACACAGCCATCTGGCAGAATCTGATGCAGGAACATCAGGAGGATTTCCTGATCCACGACTTCCTGATGCCGGAGCCGAACAGCACTCCTACATACAGAGGATTTGCATATCCGCATATTTATAACACGTATTTTTCCATGTATAAGATTGCAGAGCAGTATCCTGATCTGATCGCGTATAAAGAGGATGCGGATACTTATCTGCTTCGATGCTATCATATTATGGATGCCCTTTACAATGAGGGAAGTGTAGGGTACAACTGGAATACAGGACTCATGGGAGAGTCCACCACACCCTCGATCATCCAGTCTCTGAAAGAGAGAGGATATGAGGAAGAAGCAGAAAATCTGGAATCCGTTATGGAGGAAAAATTCAATAATTTCGCAAATGACAAATATCCGTACATTTCAGAATATCCATATGACAACACCAGTGAGGAAGCTGTCTATACCATGGCAAAAATGTTCGGAAACGAAGAGGTCATGGCAAAGGTAAATGAAAAGACAAGGGCATGCCGCGGTGTACAGCCCATTTGGTATCATTACGGAAATCCAACTACCATCTGCGGTGAGAACTGGTTCAATTTCCAGTACACAGCATCCCTGGCGGGCTACTGCATGGATGACTGGCTGCGCAAACAGGACAATGGCATGTCCTCCGAGGAAGCGGGCCTTGCACAGAGGATCAATTATGCCGGAAAGCTTGCCAACTTTACGGTTATAAACTCCGGTCAAATAGATGCGGATCCTGAAAATGTGGGAACAGCAGCCTGGACATATCAGTCTGAAATGGGCAATGACGAGGCACTGGGAACCGGCGGAGGTAAACTCCACAATGGCTGGAGACAGATGTCGGGAGAGGCAGATCTGGCTTTGTTTGGTGCCATCAGAATAGCATCCGCAGACGTGGCCACAGATCCGGTATTCGGACTTTTTGGATATGGATGTGAGGTCTCTGAAAAAGGAAGCAGTTATGAAGTGACTCCACTGGACGGTGTATACCACAGACTGAACTTGATCAATGAACAGATTTCCCTGGAACTTTACAGAGACCAGTACAGCAGTGCAGTGGTTTCCAAAGACGGAAGCAGCATTTCCATGGACGTTGTCAATGTGACAGGACAGGAACACGAATCGAATCTGGATATTACAGGTATCCCTTCAGGGAATTATCAGGTTCTGGTAGACGGCCGGACAGCAGGAAGCTTTGAAGCTCAGGGTAAGACCACAACCGTGGCACTGCCTCTTCCGGAATGTGAGAGCGCACACATTGAGATCCGCCCCGGTGCGCTTCTGGACAACACAACACCTGTTGTGGACGCAGGCGAAGATGCGGAAGTTTCCATGGATGATGAGACTGTGCTGCACGGAACCGCAAGAGATGCCGCATGGCTGCACAGGATTCCTGATGTGAAATGGACAGCAGAGGAGTCACCGGCCGGAGCAAAAGTCACCTTTGCCAATGAGGAAGCAGTTTCCACAAAAGTGGAATTTGACAAAGCAGGGGAATATATCCTGAAGCTTACGGCAAAAGGAAGAAGCAGTACAGCCAGTGATACGGTGAAGATAACAGTGGAGGGAACACCGCAGCTTCCGGAAACCCTTGCCCTTTATGATTTTGAAGAAGAAAATGTAGATATAGAGAATAAGACGGTAAAAGATGTCAGCGGTTCCGGGATTGACGCAGAACTGAAATCCAATGCAGAGTTTTCAGAGGGAAAAGAAGGCAGAGGCATTTCTATGGATGGTGAGGTCGGCGGATATGTGAAGCTGAAAAACGGTCTTACAAAATACACCAAAGAAGCTACTATCTCAATGGATGTAAAATTAAACGGCAAACAGACAAATGGAACAAGACTGTTCGAGTTCGGTGATATGGATGAGAATCTTTTCTATGTTGCCTGTGAAAGCGCCAACGAGCTTTCCCTAAACATAACGAACCAGAAGACAAAAGAGACCGTGACAGCAAAATCCGGTGTACTTCTCAATCCGGATACATGGCAGAACGCAGAAGTTACCCTGAAGGATAATAAGGCAGTGCTGTATATCAACGGGGAAGCATATGCGGAGATAGAAAATGCGGAATTTGATTTCAGCAGACTTGGCACTACCCAGCGCAGCTTTCTGGGACGGTCTCACTCTGAGAGCACCCCATGGTTAAACGGCAGCTATGACAATTTCAAAATGCTGTCAAAGGCCATGACAGCAGAGGAGATCAGGGAAGCATACGGTTCTGATGAGGAGACTGCCGTAACGGGGGTTGTGGTATCACCTGTCATCACATCCGTAGGCGTGGCACCGGAAATGCCGAAAACAGCCAAAGTGGAATATTCCAGTGGTCTGTGTCAATATGAGACGGTAACATGGGATGAAATCGACAAATCTTCCTACGCAAAGAAGGGGGAATTTGAGGCGGTAGGAAAAATTGAGGCGCTGGAACTGGAAGTTTCCACAAAGGTTCAGGTTGTGGAAGGAAAAGAGCAGAATATCGCTCTGATCGCCACACCAACAGCGATTTTCAACAACCCGGAAGATTTGGGCGGTGTGGCCGGACTGAATGATGGATTTGACCCTGCAAACTCCAATGACAAGTCGCATGGTGTATGGCATAACTGGCAGGGAGACCAGAAAGGGGAAGCCTGGGTACAGTATACCTGGAACTCAGAGGTTACCATTACAGGCACGGACGCTTATTATTTTACAGACGGCAACTTTGCGCCGGCATCCGTCAATTTCCAATATCTTGACCGTGAAGGGAACTGGAGAGACGTAGAGAACGGAGATGGCTATGGCACAAAACTAAACCAGTACAATAAGACCAGCTTTTCACCTGTGATGACCACAGCATTCCGTATGATCATGAACCCGAAGACTTTGGGATGCGGCGTGATCGAATGGAAAGTATACGGCTATTCTGATGAATCTGCAGCAGATAAAAAACTTCTGCAGGCAGCTCTTGATAAGGCAAAAGTCCTGAATACGGATCTGTTTGAAGAAGGTGCAGAGGAAATCCTGAATGCGGCCATAACGGAGGCACAGGCAGTCTATGACAATACAGAGGCGGCACAGGATGAGGTGGATGCTGCTGCAGCCAGACTGGAGAGAGTCATGATCACCCTTCCTTCAAAGGACGGAAACCTGGCATACAGTGCAGCGCCGTCAACCAGCTATGTATCTGACTGGGAAAAGCTTTCCGCCGTAAATGACGCAGTGATACCTGATAACTCACAAAATCCGGACAAAACACTGTTCCCAAGATATGGCACATGGGGCAATACAAGCGAATACGAGACTGTGACTTACACCTGGAACACAGATGTGACATTAAAAGGAAGTGATATCTATTTCTGGTATGATGGAAGTGAGACGACAAACGGAGGCATCAATATTCCGAAATCATACCAATATGAATATCTGGACAGTGAAGGAAACTGGTGTGAAGTGACAAATCCGTCCGCCTATGAAACAGAAATTGACGGTTTTAATACCACAGAATTTGACGCTGTGACAACCACAGCCATCCGTGTGACTATGGCAAAACAGGCAAATGACAACAATGGCATTGGGCTGATGGAATGGAAAGTCTACGGTACTATGGCAAAAGCAGATAAAAATGCCCTCACAGAAGCGGTGGAAGAGGCCTCCGGCATTGATACGGAAATTTATACACAGGAGACAAGAACCGCATTTGAAAAGGCTCTGGCGGATGCAAAAGCTCTCCTTGCCGACCCCGACGTAAGCAGTGAAGAAGTGAAGATTGCCCTGTCCAGACTGGTAAAAGCACAGAATAACCTGGAGGAAAAAGGGGAAGAGGGTGTCCGTAACCTGGCCCTTGGAGCGAAAGCAGACGGACTTTGCAATTATGACGGACTGGATGGAAGGATCAATGACCTGGGCGGCCTTGCGGCCCTGAACGACGGAGTGCTTCCTGAAAATTCTGCAGATCAGAGCGGCCCGGTTTGGCACAACTGGCATGACCGCTACGGCAGTGAAAATGAGATTTTGAACGGCTGGGTTTCCTATGTCTGGGACGAGCCGGTAGTTCTTGACAGCACCAGTGTTTATTATTTCCAGAACGGAAATGGAGATTTCCTTCCGAAAGCGGCAGAGTTTGAATATCTGGATGAAGACGGCAATTGGAAACCGGTGACGGGCGCTGAAGGTCTTGGATGTGAGGCGGACCGGTTCAATACCACCAATTTTGACAGGATCACAACCACAGCCATCCGCATGACAATGGAACCTGCATGCAGAGAGGACAATCAGGAAGATCCATCCAGAGGAACCGGTGTTCTCGAGTGGCAGGTGATGGGGATTTATGCGAGCGAACTTCCAAGCAAAGATGTACTTGAAGCGGCTGTAAAGGCGGCAGAGGGAAAACAGGAGGCAGACTACACAGAAGATTCCTGGAAAGCATTTGCGCAGGCACTTGAAAAGGCAAAAAAAGTATTAGACGAAGCATATGCGGATCAGGAACAGATAAGCGCTGCCCTGGACAGCCTTATGGAGGCTATGGAAAATCTGACAGAGGCAGGAAGTGAAGCCGGAGTCAGGAATATGGCAGCTTATGCAGCGGCAGACGGACTTTGCAATTATGACGGACAGGACGGAAGGCCATATGATCTGGGAGGCCTTGCAGCTCTTAATGATGGTGTTGTCCCCGCAAATTCCGGGGATACATCAAACGGTGTATGGCATAACTGGTTAAACCGCTATGACGATAACGGCAGTATCTTGGACGGCTGGGTCTCCTATACTTGGGACAAACCGGTGGTGCTGGATGAGATCAGCGCCTACTTCTTCCAAAATGAAAGCGGAGATTTCCTTCCGTCTTCTGCAGAGATGGAATATCTCCAGGAGGACGGCACGTGGGTCCCTGTTTCTGAGAACGGGATCGGATGCAGCGCAGATACATTTAATACCATAACATTTGAAAAGATCACTACAACATCCATCCGCATGACCATGAAAGCGGCCCTGAGGGAAGGTAGCGAGGAAGACCCGTCCAGAGGAACCGGTGTCATCGAATGGCAGGCAATGGGTCAATACGCAGAGGAGATAAAGGATACTGCAGAGAAGACATTGCTGGGGGAAGCACTGACCGAAGCAGCAGAAAAGCAGGAGGAAGAGTACACAAAAACTAGCTGGGAAGACTTCCAGAAAGCATATAAAAAGGCAAAAGAGATTTATACGGATACCCGTGCAGACCAGTTACAGGTGGATGAGGCACTGGCAGAACTGAAGGAAGCCATGTCAAACCTGACTAAGAGAGCAGATTTGACACAGCTTAATAGTTTGATCGCGCAGGCAGAGAAAAAAGAGGAGTCAGCTTATACAGAAGAGTCCTGGAAACCATTTGCAGAGGCGCTGACCGCGGCAAGAGAAGCGGCGGAAAAGGATGATATCACGCAGGAAAGTGCTGACAGCGCAAAAAATGCCCTGGAGTCCGCTTTGAAAAATCTGGTGAGAAAAGACGCTGTTCAGGTCAAGAAAGAAGCACTGAAAGCTGCCATAGAGGAGGCAGAGAAGAGAGAAGAGTCAAAATATACAAAAGAGAGCTGGGAAGGATTTGCCCGTGCACTGAAAGCGGCAAGAGAAGTATTTGAAAATGAATCGGCAGCCGCTGAACAGGTGGAGGAGCAGACAGCCCTTCTGAATGCAGCTATGGCAGCTCTGGTACCTCGGGAAAAAGATCCGGAAAGCCCGGACAGCGAAGCAGATAAAGCGGCTCTTTCCAAACTTGTAGAGAAGGCAAATACCTTTACCAGAGCAGATTATACCCAGGATACATGGGCAGTTTTTGATCAGGCTTTGGTAAATGCCCAGAAAGTTCTTGCTGATGGTTCAGCAGACCAGGAAACCGTGGATACCGCCCAAAAAGATCTGCAGGCGGCAATGGAACAGCTTGTTAAAGTCAGCAGTGAGAACGGTTTGGATCTGGATAAGATCAAGACACTGATCGAAAAGGGGGAAAAACTTGAAAAAGGAGATTATACAGCAGCGAGCTGGAAGACCTTCAGCCAGGCTTTGAAAGAGGCAAAAGCAATCCTGGATGCAGAGGGTGCATCACAGAGTGATGTGGATAAAAAAGCCCAGGCTCTTGAAAAAGCCATGGAGAATCTGAAAAAGAAGTCAGGTTCCGGCAGTTCGGGAAAGACTTCAGGGGACGGAAGCTCAGGCAAGGGAGGCAGTTCAGGCTCCGGCAGCAGTGCAAAAAGTGTGAAGACAGGAGATGAGACACCGATTCTTCCCTTTGCCGGTATGGCTGTACTTTCCTTTGCGGGAATCGTGATCCTTCGGAAAAAAAGACGGATAGAATAAAAAATAACAAAAGAAAACAGAGGTTTTAAAGGAGCAGCTGCCGCGGATCAACCCGGTAGCTGCTCCTTTGTCCGTAACGGTATGATACAGTAAAATGCGTATTTACAGTGACAAGCCGGTAAAAAGAAACATTGTAGTTTGAAGGTGTCAAATTATCACAAATATTGTTATTAAGATAATTTTATTAGACTATTTGCAGAAATCTGTTATAATACAATTTAGATGTATTAAGGAGACAGACTATGCAGAACAAGCAAAAAAAGAATGCATGGATTCCCTCATATGCTGTATTTCCGCTGCTTTCCTGTGTGACGGTGAACTGTATTGTATATTTTGGGATTTCTAAGATTGCCAATGAATGGAAACATTACGACTTGACGCTGCCTTTTGACAGGGCAGTGCCTCTGATTCCCGGATTTGTATCCATCTATCTGGGATGTTATCTGTTCTGGATCATAAATTATATACTGATCGCAAGACAGGGAGAGGAACATTGTATCCGTTTCGCTGCGGCAGACATCATGTCAAGACTGGTCTGCTGTGCGTTTTTTTTATTGCTTCCGACTACCAATGTCAGACCCGTGCTGAGCGGGGATGGTATCTGGGTAACACTGCTCCAGGCTGTATATAAGGCAGATGCGCCGGTAAATCTTTTTCCGTCTATTCACTGCCTTGTGAGCTGGTTTTGCTTTATCGGCATTCGGGGAAGAAAGTCAGTTCCAAAAGCCTACCGGATCTTTTCCTGTCTGTTTGCCCTACTCGTATGCGTGTCCACGCAGGTGACAAAGCAGCATTACATTGTGGATGTATTCGGCGGTATTGCCATAGCGGAACTTACCTATTATATAGCTTTCCATACGAGTATATATAAGCTCTTTAAAAGGCTGTTTGACAGATTATATGAAATATTTTTTAGCAGGAGAAAAAGCACCTGCGGGAAAGAGAGTGAAGTTTGACAAGTAAAAAGAAAAAAATAGGAAATGGTATATTTCTCGCTGCTGTTTTCATTTTAACTATATACAGTGTCTTCCACGGGGAGGACCTGGGGGCTGTGCTGAAAGCCATCGTGAGGGTGAATCCCTGGTATCTTCTCCCGGCTGTGCTGGGGGTGATCATTTTTATCTGGGGAGAGTCCATCATTATCCATTACATGCTGGGTACTTTGAACATCAGGACTAAGAAGAGGACTTGTTTCCAGTATTCCTGCATCGGATTCTTTTTCAGCTGTATCACACCGTCCGCAAGCGGGGGGCAGCCCATGCAGATCTATTATATGAGAAAAAATAAAATATCAGTCCCGGTGGCTACACTGGTGCTGATGATCGTCACGATCACATACAAATCAGTGCTGGTGTTCATCGGCCTTTTCGTAGCATTTTTTCAGAGAGGATTTGTGCATAAATACCTGGAAGGTATTCTTCCGGTCTTTTATCTGGGTGTAGCTTTGAATGTATTCTGCTGCATTGCCATGTCTGTTCTGGTGCTGTGCCCATCCCTGGCAAAATTCATTATGATGAAGGGATTGTCAGTTCTGGAACATGTGCGTATCTTCAGAAAAAAAGAGGAGAGGACCAGAAAACTGGAAGAGTCCATGAATCACTATACAGCCACCTCTGATTATCTGAAAGGTCATGGGAAAGTCATTGTCAATGTGCTGCTGATCACATTTCTGCAGAGGTTTGCCCTGTTCTTTGTGACATGGTTTGTATACCGCGCATTTGGACTTCACGGAGCAAGTGTCTATGATGTGGTCATGCTTCAGGCTGTAGTATCAGTTTCTGTGGATATGCTGCCTCTTCCGGGAGGAATGGGGATCAGTGAAAACCTGTTTTTGATCATATTTAAGACTATTTTTGCAGGCAGCCTGCTGCTGCCGGCTATGGTTTTGAGCAGGGGGATAGCTTTTTACGTGCAGCTGCTTTTCAGTGCAGGCATGACTGCAGTCGCGCATTTTACCATTGGACGCAAAGCTCAGGACAGCACTGCATGAGTTCCTATAAACAGAGAACCGGCTGTACAAGAGAGGATAAAGAAAAGAGGAACAGAAAAAGATGATAGGATTTTATAATTACTCAGTGATATTGACTTATATAAGTCTGCTTTCTTCCGTATTCGGAATGACACAGGCAATACACGGCAGATTTAAAGCGGCAGTGTTCTGCCTGGCTTTGTCGGGGCTTTGCGATATGTTTGACGGAAAAATTGCCCGTTCTATGAAAAACAGGACAGAGGATGAGAAGTCTTTTGGAATTCAGATCGATTCTCTTTGCGATGTGGTATGTTTCGGAGTGTTTCCGGCTATGATATGTTATCTTTTGGGTGTGAGGGGGCCTCTGGGCCTTGCTGTCATTGCCCTGTATTGTGTAAACTCTGTCATACGGCTTGCTTACTTTAATGTGATGGAGATGAAAGGGGCATTGGTCAGTGAGGAGGGGGAGAAATATTACAAGGGGCTTCCCATTACCTCCATGGCGGTGGTATTGCCTTTGGTTTTTATGATTCAATTTTTCGTGTCGGATTTTGTGTTCGTCATATGTCTGCACCTGGCGCTGCTGGTGGTGGGAATTCTTTTTGTGGTGAACTTCCGGTTCAGGAAACCGAAGAATTCTACATTGGCAGTTCTTGTGGCAGTGGTGGCTGTGGCTCTTTGCATCATGCTTCTCAGAACAAGATACCGCATAGAATTCAGACATGGCTGGCCATGGCTCCCGTGGCTGCGGAAGCTGTAAGATACAGGAGGATAAGGGAATGAAATATATAGACAGAGAGGGAAATATAACAACAGAGGATTCAGGGCAGGACAGGTTCCTTCGATGGATGTATAACCACAGGACAGGCCGTATGGCTTTGAAAATACTGGTTCAGCCTGTGGTCTCCAAAGCAGGGGGATGGCTGCTGGACAGCAGATGCTCCAGAGTGCTCATAAAACCCTTTGTGAAGCGCCAGGGCATATCTCTTGACCTGTATGAGAGGAAGGAATACGCTTCCTACAATGATTTTTTTACAAGACAGATAAAGAAAGAATATCGGCCGGCAGAGGGGGATGCGGACACCCTGATCAGCCCCTGCGACGGGAAGCTGAGCGTCTATCCCATTGATGGGAAGAGGCGCTTTTCTATTAAGGGGACGGAGTATACCGTAGATTCCCTGCTGCGCTCCGGACATATGGCAAGGCGGTATCAGGGGGGATACGCTTGCATTTTCCGTCTGACCGTGGATGACTATCACCGTTACTGTTATGTGGACAACGGCAGAAAATCCATGAATATCAGAATACCCGGGGTTTTTCACACTGTGAATCCGGCAGCCAATGAAGTCTGCCCTATCTACAAGGAAAATACCAGAGAATTTTCCCTGCTGCAAAGTGAGCATTTTAAAGTGGTGCTCATGATGGAGGTGGGAGCGCTGTTAGTGGGTCGGATCACCAACTATCACGAAGAGGAGACTGTGAAAAAGGGGGAGGAAAAGGGACGCTTTGAATTCGGCGGTTCCACGGTCATTCTGCTGTTTCAGAAAGACGCGGTAAAATTTGACCAGCGGTTTTTGTACAACACGGAGAATGGATATGAGACTATTGTGAAAATGGGTGAAAGACTGGGGGAGGCAGCGGACGAGGAATGACAAAGAGAAAAATAGCAGACCTGGATCTGGGGCAGATCGCAGTGTCCGGACAATCTTTCCGAATGGTTCAGAAAAGGGAAAATGTGTATGCTCTTACGGCATTTGGAAAGTATCTGGAAATTGAGCAGAAGGGGGATGTATTTTCCTTTTCCTGCACAGAGAAAGAGTTTGGGGAAATCTGGGAGGATTATCTGGATCTGCACACAGACTATGGCGCCATCAAGAGATCAGTGGATGAAGAGGATGCTTATCTTACGGAGGCTGTACAGAAAGGATGGGGTATACGGATTCTGCGCCAGGATTTATGGGAAATGATCGTAACTTTTTTAGTATCCCAGAACAATAATATATCCCGGATCAGAAAAAGCATTGAACTGCTTTGCAGTACCATAGGAGAAGAAAAGCATACCGGTGAGGGCGTGAGGTATCATACATTTCCGGAACCGGAAGCGATTGTGAATGCGGGAATGGAGGTGCTTTCCGGTCTGGGACTTGGATACAGAGACAAGTACATATTCCGCACTGCCCAGTCTGTACTGGACGGCAGCCTGGATTTGAACATGCTGCGGGCAGCGGACTATGAGACGGCTCACAGGGAATTGGTCAGACAGTACGGAATCGGAAAAAAGGTGGCAGACTGTATCTGTCTCTTCGGACTTTACCATATAGATGCGTTTCCTGTGGATACACATGTGAAAAAGATCCTGGAGGCCCACTATCCGCAAGGATTTCCCTATGACAGATATAAGGGCTGTGCGGGAATCCTGCAGCAGTATATGTTTTATCACGATTTGAATGCTGCTGCATAGACATAATAGAATCCCCTTGTGGGCCAGCGGCTATAGATCAATGGAGGTGATCTTCGGATTTTTCCTGAGCAGGTCCAGAGTATGAAAGATGTCATAGCTGTCCGGAAATTTGACAAAGAGCTTCACTTCCACCTGATTATCTTTCAGGCGTTTTACCTTCATGCTGGTGATCTTGATCTCATCCAGATGAAAGGTGTTTTCAAGGATACTGCGCAGATCATCCTCCTGTTCCATGATAAGAGTTACCTGTTCAATACTGGAGGATTTCAGCCAGCGGAAATTCCGATGGAAGAAAAACTGCAGAAGCAGTATCAGAACCGTGGCGCTGATGCCGGGAACATACATGCCCGCACCCAGTGCCATGCCAACGCCGACGGTTGCCCACAGTCCCGCAGATGTGGTCAGGCCGCTGATATTCATCTTGTGGGTGAAGATAACTCCTGCCCCGAGAAAACCGATGGCAGTCACCACCCCTGCGGCTATACGGGACGGGTCCAGGTTTACATGGGATGACAGAACATCGAAAAATCCGTATTTTGATACGATCATCATAAGCGCGGAGGCAAGGGACACAATGGAGTGTGTGCGGATGCCGGCCATTTTCATCTGATTTTCCCGCTCATATCCAATGAGGGCGCCGCAGAAGATGGCACCCAGCATGCGCAGCGGATATTCCAAATAAAGAAAAACAAGATCCATAAAAATCCCTCCGTTTCTATTTTCCATCTATTATAGCAGAATATTATTTCAATAGCCAGTAAAGGCTGATTAAGAAAAAATAAGGTAATTTTATTAAATGCAGCTTTTAAATTTGCATAGGAACAGTAATATTAGGAGGTGTTTTCCATGGCAGTTATCAATCAGGAGATTTGTGTGGGATGCGGCGCATGTGTGAAGGATTGTCCGGGCAGCGCGATCCGTCAAAAAGAGGGGAAAGCGGAGGTTATCCGCTCCTGCATCCAATGTGGTCACTGCGTTGCAGTATGTCCGGTCAATGCGGCGTCCATACCGGAATTTGATATGGAGGATGTGGAAGAATACCGTGAGGAGGACTTTTCCGTCTCTCCGGAACATTTTCTGAGAGCCGTAAAATACAGAAGAAGTATCCGTGATTTTAAAGAGGAAATTCCCGGCAGGGAAGTGATAGAAAGAATCCTGGAGGCAGGGCGTTATACAGCTACAGCAAAAAATATGCAGGACTGCACCTTTGTGGTAGTCCGGGAGCGGCTTTCGGAGTTCAAAAATCTTGTCTGGCAGGAAATGCCTGATATCATCCGGTCTCTGAAAGAGACAGGACCGGACTACGCCGGGGCGTTTTCCTATTTTTATAAGCTGTGGCAGGGGGATAAGGAGAGAGATACCTTCTTTTTTAACACCCCTGTCTTTCTGGTCATTGCCTCAAACAATCAGTTGGACGGAGGACTGGCGGCAGCAAATATTGAAAATATGGCAGCAGCAGAAGGACTGGGGGCGCTCTACAGCGGCTATATGATGCGTGTCATCAGGGAAAGTCCAGTTCTGCATGAATGGCTGGGAATAGGAGAGAAGGCGGTATCCTGCTGTATGCTTCTGGGATATCCCAATGTGGTGTACAGGCGCACCGCGCCCAGGAAAAAGGCGGATGTTTTGTGGAAATAAATACGGGCGGTGAGGGAAAGAAATGAAGATAGACAGGCTGATTGGCATACTTTCTATTCTGCTTCAGCAGGATAAGGTGACAGCGCCCTATCTGGCAGAAAAATTTGAGGTTTCCAGGCGGACGATCAACCGGGATATAGAGGATATCTGTAAAGCGGGGATCCCTATTGTCACAACCCAGGGGCAGAATGGCGGCATTTCCATTATGGAGGGATACCGGCTGGATAAGACACTTCTCACCTCCAGGGATATGCATTCCATCCTTGCAGGACTTAGAAGCCTGGACAGTGTAGCGGGAACCAATAGGTATCAGCTTCTTATGGAGAAGCTGTCTGTGGGGAGTCAGGAGGTGCTCACCAGCAATGACCATATCAGGATCGATCTGTCCTCCTGGTATAAATCCGCCCTGGCACCTAAGATAGAACTGATACAAAATGCAATTGAGGACTGCAGATTGATAGCGTTCAGATATTATTCCCCAAAAGGGGAGGGTGAGCGGGAGATAGAGCCGTATCTTCTCGTGTTTCAGTGGGCCTCCTGGTATGTGTGGGGATACTGCAGAGAGAGGCAGGACTACCGAATGTTCAAATTAAACCGTATGGACAGCTTGAAGGATACAGGGGTTTTGTTTGAAAAGAGGCAGCTTCCGGACTGCGACTGTTCTCCAAGACGTATCTATCCCGCGTCTATCCATGTGAAAGTCCGGTGTGCTCCGCAGATGAAATGGCGTCTTATTGAAGAGTACGGAGTTGAATGCTTTGAGGAACAGGAAGACGGATATCTGTTGTTTGTCTCAGATTTTGCGGACAGGAACAGCCTGTTTGGATGGCTTCTGAGCTTTGGGGAACAGATGGAGCTTTTAGAGCCGGTCAAGCTGAGGGAGGAACTGTGGGAACTGCTGGGCAGGATGCAGAGATGTTATACAAAAGAAACAGACTTTCCCCGCAATGATGACAGGCAGTTGTCATGATTCATTTGATATAGTAGCCTTATTCCGCTGCCATGTGGTTTTGAGATAACTGCGTTGGTTTTGGAAAATAAGAAGAGATGAGGCTGTAACAAATGGAATATGAAATAGTGGAATTAAAGGAAAAAACTGTCTTCGGACTGAGTGCCCGTACCAATAATCAGGCGCCTGATATGGGAGCTGTGATCGGAGGCGTGTGGGAGCGGTTTTTTACCCAGGGGATTTACGAGGCTATACCGGATAAGTGCAGCGGGATGCCAATAGGGATTTACTCCGGATATGCGGGAGGGATTCTGGATGACTATGATTTTACGGCGGGATGCCAGACGTTGGCAGAAGGCAATGTACCGGAAGGCATGGCTGTGATTCGTATACCTGCCGGAAAATATGCAAGATTTGTGGTAAAAGGCCATATGCACCGTGCAGTGGCCAAATTCTGGCAGGAGCTGTGGAAGATGGATCTGGACAGAGCTTTCAAGGCGGATTTTGAAGAATACAGGAATCAGGATGTGGAAAACGCGGAAATACACATCTATGTGGGCCTGAAATAAAAATACCGGGACACAGCCTTTTTCCTGTACAGAAAATATGGTATACTGACAACGCGACCGGAGGGCATAGATCTGTCTTCCGGTCAGAAAAGAGAAGAACAGGAAGGGCATGAGATATGAAGAAATGGAATTGTTTATTTGCGGCAGTGATCTTGACGCTGTCTTTTTTGCTGACCGGCTGCGGAGGACAGGAGAAGGAACCGGTCCGTCAGGCATCCTCTGAGGAACTGCATCATGTGAAGATCAATGTGAAGGACTACGGGACTATTGCTGTGGAACTGGACAGTTCAGCGGCACCCATAACAGTGGAAAATTTTATCGGTCTTGCAAAGGAAGGGTTTTACGACGGGCTGACCTTTCACAGGATCATAAAAGGTTTCATGATCCAGGGCGGAGACCCCAAAGGAGACGGTACCGGAGGCGCTGATAAGACCATTAAAGGTGAGTTTTCCAAAAACGGGGTGGATAATCCCCTGAAACACACAAGAGGGACTATCTCCATGGCCCGCTCCAGTGACATGGACAGTGCCAGCTCACAATTTTTTATCGTGCAGGAGACCTCTTCTCATCTGGATAACGAATATGCTGCATTTGGTCATGTGACAGAGGGGATGGATATTGTAGATCAGATCTGCGACGATGTGAAAACAGAGGACAGTAACGGAAGTGTTGCGCCGGAAAACCAGCCGGTGATAGAAAGTGTGGAAGTAGTAGATTAAGAGGAATGATTATTATTTAAAGCTGCTGTACCGGCCGTCGGAAAAATATTTCCGGCAGAGCAGGTACAGCAGCTTTTTGATGTATTCCCGGGCTTACATTTACTGCAGGATATTGGAACGGAACAGATAGGTATCACCGCTTTGTTCCAGGGTCAGCGCGGTGCGCAGGGCGCCGTCATTGGACTGACAGTCAAGATAATACATACCGTCCTCAGTCCATCCGCTTGAACAGGTAAAGGACACCCGGTTGGTGTCTCCGTGTTCCCTGTAATAGCTGTCGAACTGTTCCAGATAGATCCAGTTGAAGCTGCTGACTTCGCCCAGGCTGATCCCCATTTTTCGCTGGAGAAAATCCTCGATCTGCTGTGAAGTCAAATGTGTCACATCTGTAAGGATAGGTTCCCCGCTTGCGGCCTGAAGAGCAGCGCTCTCCTCAAAGGTGAGCGGTTCTGAAGGCATGCCTGCACCGGTATATAATACCTGGTCCAAATCAACTTTCTGGGGAACGCTGTAGGAGGAGCGCAGAAAACCATAATTTTCAGAGTCACTCACAAAAGCTGAGAAATAGTCCAGTTCCTCAGTGGTCAGATCACGGCGTTCTTCCGTGCCTGTCAAAGGGTCCGGAATCTCGGAGGGGCTTGTCTGCGTACTGCCCTGAACTTCTGTTTCAGGTGTTCCGGAAGCGTCTGCTTCTTCCGAAGATGAAGATCCGGATAAGGGCGGCTGTTTGGATGGAGTACCCCCGTTATTCAGTGAAATGCCGTTCCCCTTCAGTATCTTTACCGTGCTTTTTTTTGTGTCGGAATTATCTTTCTTCGTATCCTCATCGGAGACGGAAGCTTTTTCGGAAGTTTTTTCGGAAGTGCTTTTTGTCTGACCGCTGCTGCAGCCGCTTACAGAAAATAGCGTGGCTGAGGTGAGAAGCGCCAAGAGTGTCAGAGTTACAATTCTTTTCTTCATTGGTATCCCCCTTCTGTACAGCACAAGAATGCTGTATTTCGGCAAAAAAATAATGTCTGTATCCTTTTGTTTGATCAGGATACAGACATTTTATCATACACACGAAGGATTGTACACCCTTAAGGGAGTCACGCAAACCATAGCAGGAGCTTTGAACTACCTCTGGTTGGCTGGTTCAATGGCTATGGTGTTTCCTTTTATTTTGGCAGTTTTCATGGCATTCAGCACATCTTTGGCGTATTCTCTGGGGACTTCCACAAAGGTGTATTTGTCAAACATGTCAATGCTTCCGATGAGCTTGCCCGGCATTCCACTTTCCCCTGCAATGGCACCCAGGATATCGCCGGGGCGGACACGCTGCTTTTTACCTATATTGATGAAGAGACGTACCATACCGGGTTCCTCTGCGCCGGTATCACCGAAATCAACGGCTTCTTCCTCCGGCTCCTCCTGTACCATGCCCATATACAGCTTCAGCAGAGCAGCAGCCAGGTCTAAGGTGGTGTAGTCAGAGTTGTTGACTTTCTCATCAATGGCGTCGATCATAAGGGAGAGATTTTCTCTTTCAATGACAGAATCCACATTTTCCAAAATGTTTTCCATCTTGGTGTTGGCCACGTCGTTTAAAGAGGGAACCTTCTGCGCGTAGATCTTAGTCTTGCAGTAGCGCTGGATCTCTTTTAATTTGTAAAGCTCTCTTCCGCTGGCAAATGTGAAGGCACGGCCGCCTCTTCCCGCACGTCCTGTACGCCCGATCCGGTGTACATAGTATTCGTCGTCCTGGGGAAGATCATAATTAAATACAGCTTCAATGTCATCCACATCAATACCGCGGGCAGCTACATCTGTGGCAACCAGAATGTCGGTTCTTCCTTTTCTGAAGCTCTGCATAACACGGTCACGCTGAGCCTGCTTCATATCCCCGTGCAGGCCTGCGGCAAAGTATCCTCTGCCGATCAGGGCATTGACTAAAAGGTCTACCTGTTTTTTGGTGTTGCAGAACACGACAGAGAGTCTTGGAGAGTAGAGGTCCAGAAGGCGGGAGAGCACTTCCTCTTTGTTTTTAGGCTTTACGTCATAGTAGAACTGTTCGATATTGGGGACAGTCAGCTCTTTTTTTGTCACCTTGATGACTTCGGCATCCTTCTGGAATTTTTTAGTGATCTCCAGGATCGGCTTTGGCATGGTGGCTGAAAAGAGAACGGTCTGGCGTTCTTCCGGAACACCGCTTAAGATCGTTTCAATGTCTTCGCGGAATCCCATGTTGAGCATTTCATCAGCCTCATCCAGAACAACTGTGTGCACATCATCCATTTTCAGGGTTTTTCTGCGCATGTGGTCCATGACACGGCCCGGAGTTCCGATGATAAGCTGTGTTCCATTTTTCAGGGAACGGATCTGCTTTACAATGTCCTGACCGCCGTAGATGGGGAGGACTTTGATGCCGTGCAGGTACTTTGCCAGGTTACGGATCTCGTCAGCTACCTGAATTGCAAGCTCTCTTGTGGGGCAGAGCACGATCGCCTGAAGTTTTTTGTTCTTAATATCTATCTTCTGCAAAAGAGGGATACCAAAGGCTGCGGTTTTTCCTGTTCCGGTCTGTGCCTGGCCGATAATATCACGGCCGCTTATCATAGCAGGAATTGCTTTGGCCTGAATAGGGGAGGCCTCCTCAAAACCCATGTATCTCACTGCTTTTTCAATTTCCGGGAATAAATCCAATTCTTCAAATTTCGTTGTTTCCATATAAAATAAATAGTCCTTTCTATCGGGGGATAGCCCCGAATCCTTTATGCTATAAAGGTCCGTTACATCAAAATGTGACCGCTGCATGAAAAACGGGTGTCGCATAAGCGTAGTAAATGCTTATCGCGGCACCCTCTTATACACAATCAGCAACTTACATCATACCAGAATCAGAAACTAATGTCAATTAGAAGATATGGACAGGATAAGCAGAAGAAAGTGACAATATTGCATAAAAATATCAGGTTTTCTTAAAAAACCTTTGCAGGTATTATACAAAACAATTACAATAAAGGAAAACAGAGGCAAAGCCCCGTAAGAAAAAAGGTATGCATAGGAGAGGAGCAGACATGAGTGGAGTAAATGAGAAGCTTAAAGTAAGGCCAATAGCCAGAAGAGAAAGTATGATCCAGGGGGAAAACTACAGGATCACAGTTCTGACAGAATCCCTTCTGCGTCTGGAATACAGCAGAGACGGAATTTTTGAGGACAGGGCGACCCAGACGGTTATCAACCGGGATTTTCCGGTACCTGTATTCAAGGTATCAGAGACCAAGGAGGAGCTGAAGATTTTTACCAGTGCCCTGGAGCTGACCTACAACAAAAAGGAATTCGCCCCAAACGGCCTTTTTATCAAGGTAACAGGCGGAAGATCCAATGAGACAAATTGGCATTACAAAGATCCGGTTAGGGATCTGGGAGGAACGGCCCGCACTCTGGATGAAGCGGACGGCGCGATTCCCCTGGAAAGCGGTGTGGTGTCAAGGAACGGATTTTCTATTGTGGATGACAGCCGCAGTATGGCAATCACGGAGGACGGATGGGTGGAAGTGCGTCCGAAGGACAGCATAGATTTCTATTTCTTCGGTTATGGGCACAGGTATCAGGAGGCAGTTAAGGATTTGTATTATCTCTGCGGCCAGACCCCCCTTCTGCCCCGCTGGGTGTTTGGAAACTGGTGGAGCCGTTATCATAAATATACGGAGCAGGAATACAAAGAGCTGATGGAACGCTTTGAGCGGGAGCAGATCCCTTTTTCTGTAGCTGTAATAGATATGGACTGGCATCTGGTGGATATTGATCCTAAGTATGGAAGCGGTTGGACCGGATATACCTGGAACCGGGAGTTTTTCCCGGATCCCAAGGAGTTTATGGACTGGCTTCACAAAAGAAATATGAAAATCACTTTGAATGTGCATCCTGCAGACGGTGTCCGTGCCTATGAGCAGGCCTACGAGAGAGTGGCAAAACGTATGGGCATAGACCCGGACAGCCAGGAACCGGTGCAGTTTGATGTGACAGACAGGCATTTTCTGGAGGTGTATTTTGAAGAGCTTCATCATCCCCTTGAGGAGGAGGGGGTGGATTTCTGGTGGCTGGACTGGCAGCAGGGAACGGTCACGAAGATACCGGGATTAGACCCGCTTTGGATGCTGAATCATTTTCACTATCTGGACAGTGCCAGGAGGGGAAAACGCCGTCTGACCTTTTCCAGGTATGCAGGAATCGGAAGTCACAGATATCCTATTGGATTTTCCGGTGACACGGTCATCTCCTGGGACAGCCTGAAATTCCAGCCCTATTTTACCGCGACTGCCAGCAATGCGGGATACGGGTGGTGGAGCCATGATATCGGAGGCCATATGCACGGAGTCCGTGATGATGAGTTGACTGCCAGATGGGTACAGTTAGGCGTATTTTCACCGTTGAATCGTCTGCACAGCACAGATAATCCTTTTAACGGCAAGGAGCCGTGGAAATATAATAAGATCACACAGAGCATCATGGAGGAATTCCTTCGCCTGCGTCATAAACTGGTGCCGTATCTGTACACCATGAACCGTTATGCCAGTAGGGACGGACAGCCGCTGGTGCGCCCTATGTACTGGATGGAGCCGGAGCGTGAGGAGACTTATGATGTGCCAAATGAATATTATTTTGGAACAGAGCTTATAGCAGCGCCTGTCACAGACCCGGCGGATGCCTGCATCTGTATGGGATGTGCAAAAGCATGGCTTCCCAAAGGCGTATGGTTTGATTTCTTTACAGGACGCAGATATGAAGGCGGACGTCTGTTTTCTGTATGGAGAAGTGTGGAGGAGATACCGGTATTTGCCCGTGCCGGCGGCATTGTCCCCATGCAGGAGCTGCCGGAGCAGATGAATGACCTGAGCAATCCTGAAAACATGGAGATCCTCATTTTCCCGGGAGCTGACAACTGCTTCCAGCTCTGGGAGGATGATGGGGATTCACCGGAAGATATGGATGAAAACTGGGTATGCACAGATCTGATTCAAAAAAACGGAGAAGGTTTTTCAATCTCAGCCGCAAGAGGAAATACTGCGGTCCTGCCAGAGAAAAGAACATGGACACTGCGTTTCAGAGGGGTGAGGGATACTGCGGCAGAGGTGACTGCAGATGGACAGACAATAAAAACAGAGCAGTCTTATGATGCCCGTACATGTACCCTCACAGTCAAAGCGGAAGAAATTTTGGTGACAAGTGAGATCAAAGTGAAGTTTGGGAACGGACTTTTCATTGCAGAAAAAGATATGACTGACAGCGTATATGAAATTCTGGAGCGGGCACAGATCTCCTATGATCTGAAGGAAGCTGTGTTGAAAACAGTGGAGGAACTTGGTGACAAGGCAGTTCCGGCACTTTTTGCCATGGAACTGGGAGATGCACTGTTGAGTGCTCTTACAGAAGTGTTGTCTGCCTGCTAAAAATCTGGTTAAAAAATCTCCCAGGAATAGATAAAGAGCTGCGGCACAGTAAAAGTTTACACTGTGCCGCAGCTCTGTTTTTAAATGATATATTTATCCAGGAATTGGTCAATGGTGCGAAAATACAGTTTTGGGTCAGTGGCACAGGAAAGTGCGTGGCCTGCGCCGTCAATGACCAGTTTTTCTTTTTCACATTTGGCTGCATGGTACAGCTTGTTCAGCATGTAGAAGGGAACAAACGCGTCCTTTGAGCCGTGAATGAAAAGAATAGGGCGGTTGCATTTTGCCACCTGCCGTATGGCGCTGGCTTCCTTGAAGGAAAAACCGTAACGGATCCTGGAAGCAAGGGAGGACAGGTACAGAAACGGGAAGGGCGGCAGATGGAAATAATTATGGATCTGCACGCTGAATTCTTCCCAGACGCTGGTATATCCGCAGTCCTCAATAATAGCCTTCACATTAGACGGAAGATTTTCGCCGGAAGCCATCATAACGGTAGCCGCACCCATGGAAATGCCCATCAGGACAATCTGGGATTTGGGGTCTTTCTGGCGGAGAAAATCAACCCATTCCAGTATATCTTTTCTCTCCTGCCATCCCATGCCGATGTATTTGCCTTCACTGTCCCCGTGTCCTCTGGCATCCGGCAGAAGGACAGAGTATCCCCTGTGCCAAAAATGTCTGGCATATACGCCCAGTTCGCAGCAGTTGTTGCGGTATCCGTGACAGAGGATCACATAGCGGGTGCTTCCCGCCTGTATGGATGGGAGAAACAGCCCGTTCAGCTTCATGCTGTCCCGGTTGATCAGTGTCACCGGGGAGGCTTCCTTTTTGATCCATTCCTTGCCGGGACGGAGAAAGTCGCCTAAGGGATCTGGCTTGTCTGTGCTTTTCCGCTCCGTCCGGTACATGGGAAATGTACGGGAGAGGGCAAATCGGCGCAGAAAGCTGGTGAGCACATAGGAGGCACCCACGCAGATACCTGCTCCTGCGATGGCAGCATGCTTTAAAGTTTTGGAAGATAATTTTTCCTTCATGTATCTATGCTCCTTTATACCTTTCCGGTGTGCAGCAGTTCTGTATTTTGCGGTCACTCCGGCGTTTACAGTATATGGAAATCAGGGGAACAATATACGAAAAATCAAAGATTCTCCATGGTTTCTTTTACACGTTCCAGATCATCCCGGATGGACATGGCCTGGGGACAGACTTCCTCGCATTTGCCGCATTTCTGGCAATGGTCAGCGCGGGCATCCTCTTCCAGATCATTAAAGTAGGCGCGTTTAGCCTGCTCTTTATTTTCATACATGGACAGATCGTTCCAGATGCGGAAATTCTGCGGTATGTTGACGCCGAAGGGACATGGCATACAGTACGCGCATCCGGTACAGCCGTTTTTCGTCCTCTGTTTGATGGCAGTGGCCACATCAGCTACGATTTCCTTCTCTTTCAGATTGAGAGGTGTAAAGTTTTCAAAGGTGTTCAGATTGTCTTCCACCTGCTCCATTGTAGTCATGCCGCTCAAAACCACTTTTACATTGGATTTGCTGGCCACCCAGCGAAGTGCCCAGGAGGAAATGCTGGAGTTTGGCTTGTAATCTTTGAAGGGTTCTGTCACTGCATCCGGCAGAGTGGCAAGAGAACCGCCTTTGACCGGCTCCATGATCACCAGCGGAATGCCCAGTTCCTTTGTCAGCTCATAGCCTTTATCTCCGGCCTGGATATCAGTGTCCACATAGTTGTACTGGATCTGACAGAAATCCCATTTGCGGTAAGTGGCAATGGTCTTAAAGGTTTCAAAATCATCGTGGAAGGAAAAGCCGAAGAATTTGATTTTTCCTTCTTTTTTCATTTCTTCCATATAAGGAATGATTCCCAGATCCAGAACCGTCTGCCATTTTTCTTTGTCCAGACAGTGAAGCAGATAGAAATCTACATAGTCAACTTCCAGGCGGTCAAGTTGTTCCTGGAAAATGCGCTTTGCGTCATCAATTGTTTTTACATTCCATACAGGCAGTTTGGTCGCCAGATAGAAACTGCTGCGGTCATATTTTTTCAGTACCTTTCCCACAAATGGTTCACTGTCTCCGTTGTGGTATGGATAGGCTGTATCTATGTATGTGACTCCCGCCTGAAGTGCGCGGTCCAGCATTCTCTCTGCTTCTGCCTCGTCAATATTTCCGTCTGGTGTCTGTGGAAGGCGCATACAGCCAAAGCCCAGAAGGGACGGTGATACGCCCAGATTTTCAAATTTACGGTATTCCATAGTGTAAAAACCTCCTCATTTCAGTCAAAATGGTTTTAATAGTAGCTGTTACGGTAACTATTCCAGCAGGCCTTTGCATTTGCTGCATTGGTCGTAAGCAAACATTCAGCAGCCGGATAAAAAGATATTGCCAGAGACGGTTCTGCATGGATTTTGCCCGTAACTGTGAAGAAACTGGACAAAGTTACCTGATATCTATTTTATCATTCTATGCAGGAGGATTACAAGGGATTTCCTGAATTATTAGGTTTTTTTTCATAGAAATCAATGAGAAAATAAAGTATACTGGATATAAAGGCTTAGTCATAAGCTGTCCGGTAGTGATGATTAACGTAACGATCCGGCAGCCGGACAAAAATCTCATGGATAAAGTCATTTGGCATGGATTTTTGTCTGTGGCTGCAAGGATACGGAGCGGCTGCAGGGCAGGCTGATATCCGTCTGTTATTGATGAAAAAAGGAGAGATATTATATGCAGGAATTTATTTATTACGCACCTACAGAAGTGGTATTCGGAAAAGACGCAGAGAAGAAAACAGCAGAGGAGGTTAAAAAGTGGGGCGGAAGCAGGGTGTTTCTTGTCTATGGTGGAGGCAGTGTAAAAAGAAGCGGACTGCTGGACAGGATCGAAGCAGAACTTGAAGACGCAGGGATCGTGTTCAAGGAATGGGGTGGAGTTAAGCCAAACCCGCTCCTCTCCTTTGCAGAAGCGGGCGTGAAAGCGGCTGCCTCTTTTGGGGCAGACTTTATCCTGGCTGTGGGCGGAGGAAGTTCTATTGATACGGCAAAAGGCATTGCCCATGGAACCGCAAACCCGGAAACTTCACTTTGGGATATTTGGACGCAGAAGGTGCCGCTTACTAAGAGTCTTCCGGTGGGCGTAGTCCTGACCATTGCGGCTGCAGGGAGTGAGATGAGCGATTCCGCGGTGTTGACGAATGAAGAGATTGGAAGAAAACAGGGACTGAGTACGGATCTAAACCGGGTGAAATTTGCCATTATGAATCCGGAGCTTACCTACACTCTGCCAAAATATCAGGTGACATGCGGAATTGTGGATATTATGATGCACACTTTGGACAGGTATTTTACCCATACAAAGGGGAATCAGATGACAGATGAAATTGCGGAGGCGCTTCTTAGAACCGTGATCGAAAACGGCAGAAAGGCCTTGGAGGATCATACGGATTATGAGGCCATGAGTGAGCTGATGTGGTGCAGCAGTCTTTCCCACAATGGAATTACAGGACTTGGGGCAGAGAAGGATTTTGCTCCTCATAAAATAGGACATGAGTTAAGCGCCAAATATGATGTGGCACACGGGGCCAGCCTGTCTGCTGTCTGGGAGGCCTGGGCTTTGTATGTATATATGGAGGAGTCGGCACGGTTTGCGCAGTACGGAAGAAAGGTGTGGGGTGTGCAGGCGGAGGATGATGTGACCGCTGCCAGAGAAGGAATCCGGAAAACAGTGGAATATTTCAGGAGCCTGGAGATGCCCGTTTGCCTGGGAGAACTGGAGGCCGGAGTGCTGACAGAGGAGGAATTAATGGATATGGCTGAGAGGGCTACGGGAAAGGATACGTTTTCGGTGGCGAATTTTAAGGTGCTGTGGCAGAAGGATGTGTATGAGATATTCAGAATGGCGAATCATAATTAAATGAATGAATAAATGAACGGGATGGGGAACGGGATGAGGTCCGCACCTAAGTTTTGGTAAGAGATGAAAAGCAGATTTATAATATAGTTGACATATGCTAACAATATGGTATAATGGGCATATGTCAATAAAGAACGCATGAGTAAGCGGCGTGCTGTTGGGAGGTGGAGGGATGTCAAGGCCCAATAAGGAGAAAAAGATTTGCAGACTGCCGGGATGCAGTTTTTTTGTGCCGGGTGAGGGCAGCGAGCCTACCCATCGGATCCGGATGACAGTTGAGGAGTATGAGACGATCCGGCTGATCGATTACATGGGCTATACCCAGGAAGAGTGCGCGGTGCAGATGGAAGTGGGAAGAGCTACTGTGCAGGCAGTCTATACAGAGGCCAGAAAGAAATTGGCCCGTTTTCTGGTGGAGGCATCATCTCTGGAGATCAGCGGCGGAAGCTACAGGCTCTGCGGACAGGAAGGACACCGGCGAAATGCGTGCGTTCAATCATTCAGGAGAGGAGATTCAAACATGAAAATTGCAGTGACATATGACAATGGAGAGGTATTTCAGCATTTTGGACACACAGAACAGTTCAAGGTATATGAGGTGGAGGACGGAAAGATCGTGTCCTCTGAGGTGATCGATACTAACGGCAGCGGACATGGTGCCCTGGCCGGATTCTTGAATCAGTGCGGAGCACAGGTGCTTATCTGCGGAGGGATCGGCGGCGGAGCGAGAAATGCTCTGGCAGAGGCTGGAATCCAGCTTTATCCCGGAGCATGCGGAGACGCGGATGCCCAGGTGGAGGCATTTTTGGCAGGAAGCCTGAATTACGATCCGGATACAGTTTGTGCGCATCATGAGCATGAGCACGGAAACGGCGGCTGTGGGGAACATACCCATGAATGCGGCCACCACTGTGGAAATTAAAATTTATATTTTCAATAGAAAAAGGCATTGGCAGGTGAAGAAGCATCTGCCAATGCCTTTATTCATGGAATGAAATGCTGTTCTTTAATCTTCCAGACTGCTTTTTATTTCCCCGCACGCGATCTTGCTGCCGGCATCCCCTGAAGGCTGTGTTTTGAAGTCATCAGGGTTTTCATGGATGATCACCGTCCGGCCTATGATTTCCTCCGGCACGAACCGGTTGGTATAGAACATAGAAAGGGCATAACCGTCATTTTCAAAGAGCGGAGGCAGATCCCCGGCGTGTTCCGGGTGCGGACAATCCTTAGGATTTAAATGGCTGCCGGTGAGGAGGAAATCCCCTTCTGCGTTTTCCTCACAAGAGGAGCCTTCATGGATATGAAAGGCGAAGATCTTTTCCTGACAGGCAGCTTTCGATGTGGGAAGTCCGGCAATGTCGGCAAGGACAACCGTACCGCCCCACAACGGGAAGAAGTATACGAATCCTTTGATATCGGGATATTTCTTTCCTCCGTATACAAAGGAGTAGGCTTCCGGTGCAGTGGCAATTACCTTTTGCATGGCTTCTAATAATTCCCGGCGCATGAATGTCATTTGCTGCAGCCCGGATCGCAGCTGCATTTGGCGGGCATGTCAAAGCTTGGGTTAAAGGCATAGAAGTTCTTGAAGTCCAGTTCTTCCTGTACGGAACGGAGTGTCTCTCCGAAACGCTGGAAATGCACAACTTCCCTTTCACGTAAGAAACGGATGGGGTCCACAATATCCGGGTCTTTGATAACGCGGAGAATGTTGTCATAGGTGGTACGCGCTTTCTGCTCTGGTGCGACCTCGTAAGAACAACATAGCTGGAAACCCTTGAAAATACGCCATTTTGCGTAGGACAAGCCTTTTCCTGCTACGATTGCATAAGAACAAAAACATAGAAAAATGAAGATGAAGCAAGCTATCCTACATAGTTCCAATGGTTTCAGCAACTAAGACGTTCAACAATGAGCGTCTATTTTTTTACCCAAAATGAAAGGAGAATCAAACATTATGAAAAAGATTATGAAGCGATTGCTTACAGGTGTACTTACCCTTGCAACCGTATTTACTGCATTACCTGTCACACAGGTTCATGCTGCGGATTCCGTCTATACTACTACGGACGGTAAAGCAGGAACAATCGTCAAGATTGACAATGGCGGTTCAGAGGTTTCCAGCTTTGAAGAAAGCATAATGAACGCTGACGGGCAGATTGCCTACTGTATTGATATAAACACAAATTTCCAATCGGGATATAAGAATCGTATCAATGCAACGGAGCGAATGAGCGACGACCAAATATCTGATGTGGCGTTGAATCTGGAATACGTCAAACAGTATGCAGAAAAGCACAGTCTTTCCAGCAAACAAGTCTATCTGTTGGAACAATGTGTTGTCTGGCGAAGATTGAGCGTTCACTTAGGCTGGGGGTACAACAATGTACGAGCTGCCTATGATGAAGTGTCAGAGAAAATCCAGTCAGAAGTCTATGAGAACGCAAAGGCTTTCGCTAAAGAAAATAAAGACCGTTACGATTGCGGTGGTTACATCTATGTTGGTGAAGGACAGGACTTAGGACAGTTCTGGGCGAAGTTAGCTGTCGGTGATGGCAAGATTCAGAAATCGTCCAGTAATACAGCGATTACAAAATCTAATGACTGCTATTCTTTATCTGGTGCGACTTATGGTGTCTATTCTGATAAAGGCTGCACGAAATCAGTTGCCACACTTATGACAGATGGCAACGGGAATACGGATACGGTGGAGTTGAGAGCTTCTACATACTATGTAAAAGAAATCGAAGCTCCAAAAGGATTCCAGTTAGATAACAACGTCTATACCCTTACGGTAAAGGCTGGTGAAACTTCCACATTGAAAGTCAGCGATACACCAAAAGTCACAGACACTTTGGTTGAGCTTTTCAAAATTGATATGGAAACAGGAAAAGCAACCGCACAGGGTAACGCTTCTTTAGAGGGTGCGGAGTTCGTCTGGAAGTATTATGACGGTTATTACACAAAAGATAATCTTCCATCAGAACCAACACGCACATGGACGACAAAGACAAAAGCGGAAAAAGGCAGCGATAACACTATCCACTATATCACAAGATTGGCAGATTCCTATAAGGTATCTGGTGACAGCTTCTATACACAAAACGGTACTATCTGTTTACCGCTTGGTACTATCACTGTAGAAGAAAAAGCTGCTCCAAACGGTTACTTGTTAGATGGTGCTTATATGCAAGCCGCTGGAAGTTCTGAACAGATAAAAGGCGTGTATGTGGCACAGATTACAGAAGATGGCGAACTTGCAGCATTAAGCGGCAGCAACCAGTATTCCGTATCGGACAATATTATCCGTGGAGGTGTGAGAATCCAAAAGCGTGACCTTGAAACAAAAGACACAAAACCACAAGGCGGTGCAACATTGAAAGATACTGCCTTTGAAATCATTTCCTTAAATGATAATGCGGTATTGGTAGATGGCAAATTATACAACAAAAATGAAACAGTCAAGACAATCCATACAGGCGTTGACGGTATCGCTACGACTGACGCTGATACACTTCCTTACGGTCACTATAAAATTTCAGAATCCAAAAGTCCGACAGGGTATTTGACAACTGGTGCGGTTGACCGTGAGTTTGACATTGTGAATGACGGTGAAATCGTGGATTTAACAGATGAAGCACATTCCATCTACAACCAGATTATCCGTGGGGATATTGAGGGTGTGAAAATTGGTGACGGTACTCACAAGCGACTTGCGAATGTTCCCTTTAGGATCACAAGTAAGACGACTGGTGAGAGCCATATTATTGTTACGGACGCAAACGGTCAATTCTCCACTTTCTCTGATTGGGTATCTCATAAACAAAATACCAACGCTGGAAAAAACAGTGAGGACGGTATCTGGTTCGGTACTTCCACAGCAGACGATAGCAAAGGTGCTTTGCTCTATGATACTTACATAATCGAAGAATTACGCTGCGATTCCAACAAGGGAATGACGTTGATTCCGGCGTTTGATGTCGTGGTATCAAGAAACAAAGTTGTTGTTGATTTAGGTACACTCACAGATGATTATGAGCCGGAAATCGCTATCCATACAACTGCTACCGACAAAGTGACAGGTGAAAAATCCATCGTTGCTGGTAAAAATGTAACTATCGTTGATACGGTCACTTTAGATGGTTTGAAGAAAGGCACAAAATATCAGCTAAAAGGCTGGCAGATGGTGAAGTCTGAAAATGCACAGCTTTTGATTGACGGTAAGCCTGTAGAAAGTGATTACACATTCACAGCGAAAAAATCAGAAATGGAAGTTGAGGTTTCCTATACATTCAACGCTTCTACTCTTGGCGGCAAAGAACTTGTGACCTTTGAAGAATTGTACGATTTATCCAATCCAGACGAGCCTATCAAGGTGGCAGAACACAAAGACATAGAGAACGAGGGGCAAACGGTGACGATTACGGAACGTATTATCACTATGCACACAACCGCCACAGACAAGGTAACAGGTGAAAAGACGATTAAAGCAGACAACAAAGTAACGATTGTCGATACGGTTACTTTAGACGGTTTGGAAAAAGGCGTGAAATATACTCTTAAAGGTTGGGAAATGGTGAAGTCTGAAAATGCAGAACTTCTGGTGAATGGTAAACGTGTGGAAAATGACCTTACTTTCACCGCCACAGACAGTCAGATGGAAGTTCAGATTGAATTTACGTTCAATGCTTCGGAACTTGGCAGTAAAGAGCTTGTGACGTTTGAAGAATTGTACGATACGTCCAATCCAGACGAGCCTACCAAGGTAGAAGAACATAAAGATATCAAGGACGAGGGGCAGACTGTGACGGTCAAAGAAAAACCAGAATTCCCTACGACACCAGAAGAACCTAGTACACCAACAAAAACAAGCAATTCACCAAAAACAGGTGACAATACGCCATTTGTCGCATTATTCGCTATGATGGGAGTTTCTGCTGCTGGTCTTATCTTTGCCGGATATAAGAGATTCCGCAGAGTAAAGAAATCTAACTGACACGGGAGGTAACAGCTTATGAAAGCAATGCCCCGTTCACCGCCTATCATGGAAACGTCAGTCTGTAGCTGACACTATATCTAACTTCTGCTTGATTAGGATTTATCTTTCTGAATGGGGATTGTCAAGGGTGCTTTCAGCACAACGCTTGCCCTTGATAATTCACAGGCAGACAGATATTATCCCGACAGCAGAATGACAAAATTAACACTAAAAATATAGAAAGAAAAGAGGTAAATAATTTATGGAATTAAAACACGTTATCCCGAATATGGAAAAGACGTTCGGAAATTTGGAATTTGCAGGTGAGAATAAGGTGGAACAGCGTAGGATCAACGGACGTATGACGGTAGTTTCCCGTAGCTTCAACCTTTATTCGGACGTACAGAGAGCAGATGATATTATCGTGTTGCTGCCTGCTTCTGCTGGTGAGAAGAACTTTGAATCAGAGGAAAAGGTAAAACTTATCAATCCCAAAATCACCGCAGAGGGTTACAAAATCGGCACTAGAGGATTCACAAACTATATCCTGTCAGCAGACGATATGGTGAAAGCGTAAGGAGGTAGAAACATTATGAGATTAGCAAATGGAATCATTATTGATAAGGAAAAAACATTCGGAGTATTGAAATTCTCGGCGTTGCGTCGCGAGATACATATGCAGAATGAGGACGGTACGGTTTCTGAAGAAATCAAGGAACGTACCTACGATTTGAAATGTAAAGAACAGGGGCGCATGATACAGGTAAGTATTCCGGCTTCTGTTCCGTTAAAGGAATTTGACTACAACGCAGAGGTGGAAATCATCAATCCTGTGGCTGATACGGTGGCAACTGCTACATTTCAAGGTGCAGACGTTGACTGGTATATCAAGGCAGATGATATTGTGTTAAAGGGTAAAATAAATCAAATGGCAACTAATAATATACTACCAAAAAATAAATAGTATAGATAAAAATTATCTGATATAATCATTTATAGAAAGTGGGTGATTGTATGAGTAAAAAAGCAAAAAGTTTTGAAGAATTTTATTCTAAAAATAAAGATGATATTTTGGATATTGATATTGTAGCTGATTATGCAGAGTCCCATGATGGGGATACTACACCATTTGATAAAGATATGTTTTGTCCAGAATGTAAACAAGCAGAATTGAGTTTTGTTCATAAAACTTCTAAACGTCGTGCTCATTTAAGAAGAATTAAAAGCTCAAATCATAAAGATGGCTGTTCATATAACTATGAATATGCTTCCAAAAAGACAGTCAAAAAATATGTAGATTCTTTAAATTATGAGGAAATACAAGATAAGTTAAATTCAATTATGAATATGTTATGCCGAAAACATAATACGAAAAAGACAACCAGTAATGATAATGAGGATTTAACGAAAAAAAGAAAGAATCCTATGCTTATCCCAGAACGAAAAGATTGCGAAACTGTTTTAAGAGCATTGCAACGAAAAAGACTTAATGGCTGGATTGACGAATCAGATGGTGAAGATTTTTGCGTATTCTATGGCAAAGTAAAATTAAAAGTTATAGAAAAAGAAAAAAATAGCGATGACCCAAAAAAGACTTATAAATATTACCTGCTACAAATATATACCCAAAATAAAAAAGGCGAATGGAAATTCAGAACAAGTTTATATCGAGGTAATATGCGAGATTTAGTAAATGAAGAAGTAATGTATAATATTGTAATGATTGGACACTTGGATTTTCAATTTAAGCCATTTACAATCAAATTAGCAAATAAAAACGCTATCAAATATCGTGAAGCATAGTTATAGAGCAGTAGATTCTACAGAATTTACTGCTTTTTCTATATCCAAAGGAATGTTTATGAATTTACTAAAATATAAAGGAAAACATATTCGAGTCAGTGACAAATCATTGGTTTTTCGTTTCTCGGCTGGTTCACTGTTCCTGCTGTTCCTTGCGGTGATTATGCTGCTGAACCTAAAGTCAATCCTCACTACGGACTGGAAATCGGTCAGCTTTCTACAAGATGGCAACGTCCATTTAGTAGTCACACCATATAGGATAGTGACTATTGTTGTGGCGGCTCTGGTCTGTGTGCTGGCTGCCCTTTTCTATCGCAGATTCCAGTATGACAGAGTGAAGCAGCTCTTTCACCGTCAAAAGCTGGCTCGTATGCTGCTGGAAAATGGCTGGTATGAATCAGAATCCACACAGGACAGCGGCTTTTTCAAGGATTTGCCAGCCACTACCAAAAAAGAGAAAATCACCTATTTTCCTAAAGTGTATTACCGTATGGAGCATGGACTTTTATATATCCGTACAGAAATCACATTGGGGAAATATCAAGAGCAGCTTTTACACTTGGAAAAGAAACTGGAAACAGGCTTGTACTGTGAGCTGGTTTCCAAAGAGCTGAAAGACAGCTATGTGGAATATGTGCTGCTCTATGATACGATTGCGAACAGAATCACTATCAATGAGGTACAGGCTGAACATGGCAGCTTGCGTCTAATGAAAAATGTCTGGTGGGAGTATGACAAGCTCCCCCATATGCTGATTGCTGGCGGCACTGGCGGCGGTAAAACTTACTTTATCCTTACTATCATTGAAGCTCTGCTCCGCAGCAATGCGGTCATGTATATTTTAGACCCAAAGAACGCCGACCTTGCGGATTTGTCCGTTGTCATGCCGGAAGTCTGGTACAAGAAAGAAGATATAACCGCCTGTATTGATAGATTTTATGATGGTATGATGGCAAGAAGTGAAGCTATGAAGCTCATGGAAAGCTACAGGACAGGTGAAAACTATGCCTATCTCGGTCTTGCTCCGTATTTTCTTATCTTTGATGAATATGTGGCGTTCATGGAAATGCTGACAACAAAGGAAAATGCCGCTGTGCTGAATAAGCTCAAACAGATAGTTATGCTTGGACGACAGGCAGGATATTTTCTGATTCTCGCCTGTCAGCGACCAGACGCAAAGTATCTCGGTGATGGAATCCGTGACCAGTTCAATTTCCGTGTGGCATTGGGGCGTATGTCGGAACTTGGTTACAGTATGATGTTCGGTGAAGTAGACAAGGACTTTTTTCTGAAACAGATCAAAGGGCGTGGCTACGTTGATACAGGAAACAGTGTCATATCTGAGTTTTACACTCCCCTTGTACCCAAAGGACACGACTTCCTAAAAGAGATAGGGAGATTATCACAAAACAGGCAGGACGGACAGGCGGCGTGCAGCGCGAAAGCCGCAGGTACGGACTAGCCTGTGTTGGGGTGGCGTGAGCCGCCCCAACCATCTGCCCCCGTTATCTAACAGGGGGGCACAAATTATCTGGAAACAGTCAATTACATATCGAAAAGTCCTTGAAAACAGAGGACTTTTCAAACATTCAAGGGAGTGTGACAAAATCGGTAACTGTCACATTCCTTTTTCGATTGGAGGGATTGAAACTGAATGATACCGACTGGATAAATGATTTTAAGGAAAAACGGACGGAGTACGGCGTTTCCCAGAATCGTCTTGCGGTCATGGCTGGTGTCAGTCGTGAGTATGTCAGCAGGATTGAATCTGGAAAAGTAGCCTTGACAGAAGAAATCAAGGGGAAATTCACGGACGCTCTGGAAAAGCTGAATCCAGAAAATCCGCTGGAAATGGTCTTCGATTACGTTAGAATCCGATTCCCCACACAGGACGTTCGGCACGTTGTTAAGGACATTCTTAGGCTTAAACTGGACGTAATGATACATGAGGACTACGGATTCTACTCTTATGCGGAACATTATGTCTTGGGTGATGTGTTCGTGCTGGCTTCACCCGATAAGGAAAAAGGCACATTGCTGGAGCTGAAAGGCAAAGGCTGTCGGCAGATGGAAAGCTATCTGCTGGCACAGCATAGGAGCTGGTATGACTTTCTCATGGATGCTCTGGTGGAGGGAGGTGTGATGAAACGTCTTGACCTTGCTATCAACGATATGGCAGGAATCTTGGATATTCCAGAGCTGACAGAGAAATGCAACCATGAAGAATGTGTTTCCGTATTCCGCAGCTTCAAGAGCTACCGCAGCGGTGAGCTGGTGAGAAGCAATGAGCAGGACAGATACGGAATGGGAAATACGCTTTATATCGGTTCGCTCAAATCAGAGGTTTATTTCTGTATCTATGAAAAGGACTATGAGCAGTATGTGAAATACGATATTCCGATTGAAGATACGAAAATCAAGAACCGTTTTGAAATCCGGCTGAAAAATGAGCGAGCCTATTATGCGGTGCGTGACCTGCTGACCTACCATGACGCAGAACGTACCGCTTTTGACATTATCAACCGTTATATGCGGTTCGCTGACAAGGAGGTGGAGAAAAGACGCAGCGAATGGCAGACCAATGAAAAATGGGCGTACTTTATCGGCTCTGATCGTGGGCGTTTGAAACTGACGACCAAACCAGAGCCTTATACGCTCACAAGGACGCTCAACTGGATAAGCAGACAGGTAGCTCCCACTTGGAAAGTCTTACAGAAGATTGACAGTACCAATGGCACGACTTATCTCAAAGACATTTTAGACCATGCGAAGCTCACGGAGCGTCACAAAAAGCTGATTGAACAGCAAACAACTTCCACAGAGGAAATGATTACAGAAACGGAGGAATGATAACATGAAGCATATCTTATTTGATTTATTCCTGTTCTCTCTTGGAGCAGGATTCGGCGTAATTATGATGTGTCTTATGCAGGCAGGAGCAGCCGCAGACAGAGAAATTGAAATGATGGAAAGGAGCAGGAAATAATGAATTTCGGACAGAACTTATACAACTGGTTTTTATCTAACGCACAGAGCCTTGTACTCATGGCAATCGTGGTTATCGGCGTGTATCTCGGATTCAAGCGTGAATTTTCCAAACTGATTGGATTCTTGGTGATTGCCTTAATTGCTGTCGGCTTGGTATTCAATGCCGCTGGTGTAAAAGATGTACTGTTGCAGCTATTCAATAAGATTATTGGAGCGTAAGTAAGATTGTTATATACTCCATAAAATGTTATAATTTATTATAATTTAGCAATTGTGGAGGATTAAATATGAGTGATACAATTATTGCTGCTATGATAGCTCTTGCAGGTGCAGGCGTTGGTTGTGTTTTCACTTTAGTAGCTGATTTTGTTAAAAACAAAAGCGAAAACAAACGATTAAAAATATCTTTAGAAGCAGCTCAGATAAGTAGTCAAAAGAATATGTCTGTTCAGTATATAACAAATAAAAGAGTTGATTGGATTTATGAAGTTAGAAATACATTGGCTGAATATATTGCTCTAGCTCAAGAATGTGCCAATAAAAAGGTTCTCGATAAAAGTATAACAATTCCAGAAAAAATTTATAGGGAACTAAATGTATATTTAGCAAAATTAAGATTACTATTTAATTTTGACGGGGATGATGATAAAAAAATATTGGATTTGTTAGATAATATTAAAAATAATATTTCTGCAGGAGAAGATTTTAACGCATTGAATTTTCAAAATGATATTATTTTACTGACAAAGTATTCTCAAGTATATTTAAAGTTAGAATGGGAACGTGTCAAATATGAAATTCGAGGTGAAAAAGACCTAACAGCGGAGCAAATGCAAGCAAATGAAATATCCCTATTAAAAGAAAAATATTATCATGAATATTTAAAACAAGAAAGGAATAATTAAAATGGATGATAGAAGTTTTAAAGTAACATTGATTAAAGCACTTGAGCATAGAGCTAATGCGGATTGGAAGTTTGGGACAGATAAAATGTGGGAAGTAATTATGACACTTCCACGTTGTAATGTTTATATTGAAGAAACGGGTTTATTTACAAGACGTGAGTGGAATACATATTGTTCAATTCTTCATATACAAGCACCAATAGATAAACAAGATTCTTTTATTGCAGAACGGGAAAACATTTTAGATATAGCAGAAAGTATTTATGGACGACAAGGTGACAATTACTTAACACATGTTGATATTGGTATTTTAGTTGAACATTATGAGGTTATAGACTTTTCTTCTATTTCATTAACAGAAGTAATTAGTAAAGCTATTGCTGATGCCGAATTACTAATGGAGCAAGGAAAATATGACTCTGCATTTGACCGAATACATACAGCTTTTCATGGGTATTTGAGAAAAGTATTGGATAACAAACAAGTTGGTTATGAAGAATCTGATACGTTGAGCCAGTTATATACTAAATTGCATACGGAAGTTAGTGCGAATATTGGTTCTACCGAAATTGCAGAGTTAGTAAGAAAATCGTTACGTAGTGCTTCTGGTGTAATTGCAGCAATCAATGAAATGCGAAATAGACATTCATTATCACATCCTAATGACGATTTATTGCAGAAAAGAGAAGCTGAATTTGCAATAAAACTTGTAAAGGATATGTCAGATTATATCAATAGCATTATTTAAAGTAATAAGCAGTAAATCTTAACAGTTTGCTGCTTTTTTCATGCAAATTTTTAAGATTGGAGGACAACATGAAAATAGATATATTTGAGGATGTGAAAGAGCGTGTCGGCTGTGACAACATTTCCGATTTGCCTTACCGTAAACGTGCGGTGTGGGAAGAAATTAAACAACTTCCACCGACAGCATATCCAAAAGAACAGTTAGAAAAGTTTTCCCATTATGTATTTGGCGTAGATTATGCTGTTATAATGGGAATACTGGAAATGAAGAAAGGAAGTGACACATCTTGCAGGAAATGCGAATCTACCTGTTAAACAATACAAAACCTTACCATGACGAGGACGACGGTTACTCTGGCGACTGGTTCAACTGCCCTGTGGATTTTGAAGAAGTCAGAGAAAAACTCGGCGTTGAGCATGAGGAACAGATTGAGATTGCAGACTATGAGTTGCCCTTTGACTTACACAGCGATATGCCGCTTTGGGAAATCAATGCCAACTGCCGCATGGTGCTTGAATTGGAGGGTACACCTATCGGCAATGAAATGAAAGCCATTCAGCAGAAATGGTTTTCCAGCTTTGATGAATTTATCGACCATAAGGACGAGATACGCTACTATGATGTGGGTGACGGTGCGGCACTGGCAGAATACCTTATCCGTGAGGAAAATGTGTTCGGTGAGATTCCCCACGAACTGTTGAAACATATCGACTATCACTCCTATGGTAGTGAGCTGGAAATGGACGACAGATACTTATTTACCACAAGCGGCGTATTCCGTTACCAGTAAAGGGGTGATGTGGTATCGAAGAAATGCGAATCTATATCGCCAATCTTGGGAAATACAACGAGGGTGAGCTTGTGGGTGCGTGGTTTACGCCGCCCGTTGATTATGATGAGATGGCAGAGCGTATCGGCTTGAATGAGCAATACGAAGAATACGCTATCCATGATTATGAGCTGCCCTTTGAGATTGACGAATACACGCCCATTGAGGAAGTCAACCGCCTGTGTGAAATGGTGGAGGACTTACCAGAGGACATACAGGACGAATTATCGGAGCTGCTAGGCTATTACAGCAGCTTGGAAGATTTGTGCGAACACGCAGACGATATTATCCATTATCCCGATTGTAGTGATATGACAGACGTTGCCTATTACTTCATAGATGAATGTCAAAGTCTGGGTGAGATACCAGACAGGATAAGAAGCTACATAGACTATGAAGCCTACGGGCGTGACCTTGACTTGGAGGGGCGTTTTGTCGTCACCAATCATGGGGTGTTTGAATGTCCATAACAACTGAATATTTTATCATCAGCCAGTGAAATGACACTGGTATTTTTTATGCAGCAGCTTGTGAAATACAGGCTGCTGTTTCCATTTTAGAAAAGAAAGGAGCTGTGAAAATTGAAGAAAATCAAAAGCTATACAAGCATATGGAGCGTGGAAAAAGTCATTTATGCAATCAACGACTTTCAGCTCCCGTTCCCTGTCACGTTCAGTCAGATGGCTTGGTTTGTGGTATCGCTGTTCGTGGTGATTCTCTTTGGGGAGCTGCCGCCCTTTAACATGATTGACGGGGCATTCCTCAAATACTTTGGAATCCCCGTCGCTTTTACTTGGTTCGTATCGCAAAAGACCTTTGACGGGAAAAAGCCATTTGGATTTTTAAAATCCTGTGTGAGTTTTTTACTCCGACCAAAAGTGACCTATGCAGGAAAAGCCATTAAGCTGAAACATGAAAAATTCAATCCCGTTATTACAGCAGTTAGGAGTGTGATGTATGTTCCCGATTAAATATATTGAAAACAATCTGGTGTTCAACCATGACGGTGAGTGTTTCGCTTACTATGAGCTGACACCTTACAATTATTCGTTCCTGTCACCAGATGAAAAGTACATGGTGCATGACAACTTCCGCCAGCTTATCGCCCAGAACCGTGACGGGAAAATCCATGCCTTACAGATTGCCACAGAGGACAGTTTACGTGCAGTACAGGAGCGTTCTAAAAAAGGAATCACAGGCAGATTGAAAGAAATAGCCTGTAAAAAGGTAGACGAACAGACAGAAGCGTTGGTTGAGATGATTGGGGAAAATCAGATTGACTACCGTTTTTTTCTTGGCTTCAAGCTGCTAGTGAATGAGGAAGAAATCAACCTAAAAAGTATGAAAAAGTCGGCAGCCATGACCTTTACGGATTTTATCTATGAAGTCAATCACAAGCTCATGGGTGACTTTGTTTCCATGAGCAATGATGAAGTGGGGCGTTTTATGAAGATGGAGAAATTACTGGAAAGTAAAATCTCACGCCGCTTTCAGTTCCGCAGGCTGGATAAGAATGATTTCGGTTATCTCTTGGAGCATATCTACGGGAATACGGGAGTTGCTTACAGTGATTACAGTTATGATTTGCCAGTAAAGAAGTTAAAGCGTGAAACGCTGGTGAAGCGATATGACCTTATCCGACCTACACGCTGCATGATAGAGGAAAACCAGCGATACCTAAAGATTGAGCGTGAAGATCAGACAACGTATGTTGCCTACTTCACGATTAACAATATCGTGGGTGAGCTTGATTTTCCGTCCAGTGAAATCTTCTACTATCAACAGCAGCAATTCACGTTCCCTGTTTCCACTTCTATGAATGTGGAAATCGTCACTAATAAAAAGGCTCTGACAACGGTTAGAAATAAAAAGAAAGAATTGAAAGACTTGGATAACCACGCTTGGGAAGCAGGCAACGAAACAGGAAATAACGTCATTGAAGCTCTGGATTCAGTCAATGAGCTGGAAACGAACTTAGACCAGTCCAAAGAATCCATGTATAAGCTGTCCTACGTTATCCGTGTGGCGGCTAATACTCTGGAAGAACTGAAACGCCGCTGTGATGAAGTCAAGGACTTCTACGACGATTTGAATGTGAAGCTGGTACGCCCATTCGGGGATATGTTGGGATTGCATGGTGAGTTTATCCCAGCAAGTAAAAGATATATCAACGATTATATCCAGTATGTCACTTCTGACTTTCTGGCTGGACTTGGATTCGGTGCGACACAGCAGCTTGGGGAAACGGACGGTATCTATATCGGCTATAACCTTGATACAGGAAAAAATGTATATCTGAAACCCAGCCTTGCGGCACAGGGCGTTAAGGGTTCCGTCACCAATGCGTTAGCTGCCGCTTTTCTTGGTTCTCTTGGCGGTGGCAAGTCATTTTGTAACAACCTTATCATCTATTATGCGGTGCTGTTTGGAGGAAAAGCGGTCATTGTAGACCCTAAATCAGAGCGTGGCAACTGGCAGGAAACACTACCCGATATTGCACATGAAATCAAAATCGTCAACCTTACCAGCGAGAATAAGAACAAAGGACTTCTTGACCCTTATGTGATTATGAAGCGTACAAAAGACGCTGAAAGCCTTGCGATTGATATTTTAACATTCCTTACAGGTATTTCTTCCCGTGACGGTGAGAAGTTCCCTGTATTAAGGCGTGCAATCCGTTCTGTTACCCAGAGCAAAAAAAGAGGACTGCTCCGTGTCATTGATGAACTCCGCAAAGATGGTTCACTCGTGGCAGAGAATATCGCAGACCATATTGAGAGCATGACGGACTATGATTTTGCACACCTGTTATTCTCGGACGGTGATGTGGAACAATCCATCAGTTTAGACCGACAGCTTAACATCATACAGGTGGCTGACCTTGTATTGCCAGACAAGGACACAAAATTTGAAGAATATACCACAATGGAGCTGCTTTCCGTGGCAATGCTTATCGTTATCAGTACCTTTGCCTTAGATTTTATCCATTCGGACAGGAGCATTTTCAAGATGGTGGATTTGGACGAAGCGTGGACGTTCTTGCAGGTAGCACAGGGAAAAGCACTCTCTAACAAGCTGATTCGTGCTGGTCGTTCCATGAATGCCGCTGTGTACTTTGTGACACAAAACTCTGGTGATGTGGACGACGAAAAGATGAAGAACAATATCGGCTTGAAGTTTGCCTTTCGTAGCACAGATATAAAAGAAATCAAAAATACCCTTGAATTTTTCGGTGTGGATAAGGAGGACGAGGGCAACCAGAAGCGATTAAGGGATTTGGAAAACGGGCAATGCCTGTTTCAAGATTTATACGGGCGTGTGGGCGTTATCCAGATTCACCCTGTATTCGCTGACCTGTTCCATGCCTTTGATACCAGACCGCCAGTGCAGACGGAAGAAATGAGGTGAAGCCTATGGACAAGAGAAAAATAGTCCGTTATCTGCTTATCACGCTTTCGGTGATTCTCGGTGTGCTGGTATTTTTATCTATCACGGGTACGGTAGCTCATGCGGCTGGTCTGGTAGACAATACGGTGAGTGACGATAACACCTATTCTAAATATCCGCTGGAAAACTACCAGCTTGATTTCTATGTGGATTCAAGTTGGGATTGGTTACCGTGGAACTGGCTTGACGGTATCGGCAAAAGTATTCAGTACGGACTATATGCCATCACAAACTTTGTCTGGACGGTGAGCTTATACATTTCCAATGCGACGGGATATGTGGTACAGGAAGCCTACAAGCTGGACTTTATCTCTGATACCGCAAGCTCTATCGGAAAGAACATTCAGACGTTGGCTGGTGTCACTTCCAGCGGTTTTTCCAGCGAGGGGTTCTATGTGGGATTCCTGCTTATCCTTATTCTGGTAATGGGTATCTATGTGGCATACACAGGACTTATCAAGAGGGAAACCACAAAAGCAGTTCATGCGGTGATTAACTTTCTTGTGGTATTCCTGTTATCCGCTTCTTTTATTGCCTATGCCCCAAATTATATCAGTAAAATCAATGACTTTTCCGCTGATATAAGCAGCTCGGCGTTATCGCTTGGCACAAAGATTGTGCTGCCCGATTCCAACAGTAAAGGAAAAGACAGTGTGGATTTGATAAGGGACAGTCTGTTTTCCATACAGGTGAAACAACCGTGGCTGCTCTTACAGTATGGGGAATCGGATATAGAAACACTCGGCTCTGACCGTGTGGAAAGCCTGTTATCGGCAAGTCCAGATACGGACGATAGAGAAGATATAGTGATTGAGGAAATCGAAAATAAGGACAATGACAATCTAAGTGTCACAAAGACCATGACACGTTTAGGTATGGTGGTGTTCCTGTTCATCTTCAATATCGGTATCTCAGTTTTTGTATTCCTGCTTACGGGCATGATGATTTTCTCGCAGGTGCTATTTATCATTTACGTTATGTTCCTGCCAATCAGTTTTATCCTGTCTATGATTCCGACCTATGAGGGCATGGCAAAAAAGGCTCTTACGAAGCTGTTCAATACCATTATGATGAGGGCAGGAATCACGCTGATTATTACGACAGCTTTCAGCATATCCACTATGTTTTATTCCATTTCTTCTGGCTATCCGTTCTTTATGATTGCTTTTTTACAGATAGTCACCTTTGCAGGAATCTACTTTAAACTGGGTGATTTGATGACAATGTTCAGTCTGCAATCTTCCGACACACAGCAGGTCAGCAGACGAATCATGCGACGACCTTATATGTTCCTTAACCGTAGGGCAAGACGCTTGGAGCGTAAAATCGGAAGGACGGTTGCGGCTGGTGCTGCTGGCGGTGTCGCTGGTGCGGCGGCTGCTTCTGCTTCTACGAAAAAAGCAGATAATACAAAATCAGCAGGCAGCGGTCATACCAGACCAAACAATACGCCATCTTCCCATAGTGGAGGTAACGGAAAGCCGCCAGCTCTGCCAATGAATCAGAAGCCGCTTGCATTACCCGATAAGCAGAACAACGATTCTTCGCAATCGACAGTACATAGCAGCTCTGCAAGCCAGACGCAGGAAACGAAGTCCGCTTCTAAGCGTGGTATCGTGGATAAAAAAGCGGTATCGAAACAACCGCAATCAGAAAAACAGAATCCGCAGCGTCCGATAGTGGATAAGACACAGAAGAAACAGGAAACACAGGATAAGGAGCGACAGGACAATGGATCAGCGACAAAAGCTGGTACAGCGAAAGGAACTGCCCCATTGCATGAGCGACCAGTGACAACGCCTGTATCTGCGAAAGCAGCTTCACAGTCGGCAGGTTCTAAAGAAGAACAGAATATCAAAGAACGCCCTACTACTGTTAAGAGGGAGCAATCACAATCTGCCAGAGCAAAAGAGCCTGTCACAAAGCAACAGGAAGTAAGGACGCAGGTTGCCAGAGAATCTTCTTCTCCAGCAGCTACACCAAAACATTCGGGAACTGTGACAGATATGCCCCGTCAGACAGTCAAACATCAAAAGCAGACAAAGACAGTTAAGAAAAAGACCACAAATCAATCAACCGTGAATAAAACGTCCAGCAGGAAAGGCGGCAAGAAATGAAGCTGAAACACTTCGCTGTGTTCGGTGGGATTTTTACGGTGATTATCTGTCTGCTTTTGTTTCTGTTTATCGTGACCGCAGATGATGAAGAAAGCGGCACTTCCCACTATGATTTTTCTGGACTGAATCTGTCGGAAGAAGTGCTGAAACATCAGTCAACGGTAGAAAAATATGCAAAGGAATACGGGGTTTCTGAATATGTGAATTATCTGCTTGCGATTATGCAGGTGGAATCTGGCGGTACTGGCACGACAGACGTTATGCAGGCAAGTGAATCTCTTGGTCTGCCGCTTAATTCCCTGTCTACGGAGGAATCCATCAGACAGGGGTGTAAATATTTTTCGGAACTGCTAAAATCCGCAGAATCAAAAGGCTGTGACATCAACACGGTGGTACAAGCCTATAACTATGGCGGTGGGTTCATAGATTACGTTGCCAGTCATGGAAAGAAATACACCTTTGAGCTGGCGGTCAGCTTTGCAAAGGAGAAATCTGGCGGTGTCAAAATCACTTATAAAAATGAGATTTCCATTAAAGAAAATGGCGGCTGGCGTTACAAGTACGGAAATATGTTCTATGTAAAACTGGTGGCTCAATATCTTGCAGTCGCCCACTTTGACGACGCTACGGTACAGGCAATCTTTAATGAAGCTCTGAAATATCAAGGATGGAAATATGTATATGGCGGCAGCAATCCCAACACTTCTTTTGACTGTTCGGGTCTGGTGCAGTGGTGCTATGGAAAGGCTGGTATCAGTCTGCCACGAACCGCACAGGCACAGTATGATGTTACCCAGCACATACCGCTTTCACAGGCAAAAGCTGGTGACTTGATATTTTTCCATTCGACCTATAACGCTGGAACGTATGTAACCCACGTCGGGATATACGCAGGAAACAACAGAATGTATCACGCTGGCGACCCTATCGGATATACCGATTTAACAAGTTCATACTGGCAGCAACATCTGATAGGTGCTGGACGAGTGAAAACCAACTAAGAAAGGAATGGTGCTATGCTATTTAAGAAAAAAGAGAAAGAATCGAAACCGAAGAAAGAAAAGAAAGTCCCTGTGATGAAAGTCGGCACGCATAAGAAAACCGTGATTGCCTTGTGGCTGCTTCTCATTGTAAGTGTCAGCTTTGGCGTATATAAGAATTTCACCGCCATTGATATGCACACCGTACATGAAAAGGAAGTCATTGAACAACGGATTGTTGATACCAACAAGATAGAGAATTTCGTCAAGGCATTTGCAAAGTGCTATTATTCATGGAGCAATTCACAGGAAGCCATTGACGCAAGGACAAATAAAATCAGTCAGTATCTTACCAAAGAATTACAGGATTTGAATGTAGATACGGTGCGTGCGGATATACCGACCAGCTCCACCGCTACAGATGTGAAGATATGGGATATTGAACAGATGAATGAGAACGACTTTACCGTTACCTACTCTGTAGATCAAACGGTAACGGAGGGCGAAAAGTCCACGCAATATACTTCTGCTTATACCGTTGTGGTCTATGTGGATGATAACGGGGATATGGTGATTACACAGAATCCGACCATCAGCAGTATACCTATAAAATCCAGCTACGAACCGACTATGAAGCAGTCTGACGGAACGGTGGACGCTGCCACAATATCGGAAGTGAACGAGTTCTTGGAAACATTCTTCAAGCTCTATCCAACTGCAACGGAAAAGGAACTGGCATACTATGTATCTGGAAATGTGCTTGAGCCAGTGAATCGAGAATACACATTTTCAGAACTGGTAAACCCTGTATTTACGTCAGACGGGGAACAGGTAAAGGTGTCGGTGGCTGTGAAATACCTCGACCAGAGAACAAAAGCCACACAAATTTCACAGTTTGATTTGGTACTGAAAAAGACAGGCGGTAACTGGAAGGTTGTGGGATAGCATGAAGAAAGGCTTACAAATCATACCGAGGTATGGTTTGTAAGCTGATTATTGGAGTTGTTACAATTAATTTAAGGGATTATAATAATTGCAGCAGGTAAAATGCGTTATTGTTTGAATGGATATATGGATATGAAAATGTAACATTGTAATTGATGTAAAAATGTCAAATTGATAGTCACACGCATGTAATAGATAGAAGTTGTTAAAAAATTGTTTTTTCCATGATAAGATATACTGACTAAGGAGGAACGAATTATGGCACAGAGTATTTTGATTGTAGACGACGAAAAAGATATTGTATCAATGTTAAATCAATATTTTTACAAGATTGGTTATGTAGTGTATACAGCAATTAACGGAAAAGAAGCACTAAATGCAATCACTAAAAACCCCGATATTATTCTGTTGGATATAAATATGCCAGATATGAATG